>JBGUQP010000330.1:0-4059 GCA_045131145.1 Lachnospiraceae bacterium
CATCCTCAAAAACTCTTAAAACTATGCTGTTTTCAATGTACGTAATGAATTTAGTCTTTCATACGGAATTTACTTTTACAATTCAGGACTCTTTTTTTCTTCACACATAAGTGAGGCATTTCTTCTCGGACAGGTCGCGGCAGAAGGACATCCTATGCAGTGTCTGCCTTTCTTTTTCTCCTTGTAAATATAGACACAGGCTCCCGAAACCGATGCAATTAAAATGACGATTATCACGATATCAGCTATAAGGGAACCCATGTCCATACCTCCGTTTTAACTCAGTTTGTATTCAAGCGCCATCTTCCTCTGGTTATTCTTGATGCACGCAAAGATTATCGCTGCAAAAACAAGTACTGCGATCAGGCCGCCCACAAAACCGGTTCCGAATGATCCGGTCGTTACAAGGGTTCCGATCTGATATACAAGGAAGCCTACGGTAAAACCGGTCGCAAGCTGTAATCCTATCGCTCCCCACAGCCACTTGGCCGACTTCATCTCGGAGTTCATTGCTCCCAGAGCCGCAAAGCAGGGGGGTGTGTATAAGTTAAACATAAGGTAGGCCAGTGCCGCAACTTTGGTTATACCCATTACCGCTGCCACTGCATTGCCCTCGCCTATAAGCTCAAGCTCTTCTGTATCGATAAAGTTGGTTATCGCATAAACGGTAGCGATCGTACCCACCACGTTTTCCTTGGCGATAAAGCCGGTAACTGCCGCTGCCGCGAGCTGCCATGAAGCAATACCCACGATCGGGACAAGCAGGTAAGAGAAGGGGCCTGCTATACCGGCAAGGATAGAAGTATGCTCTGCGCCTTCTTCGACAGCCTGGAATTTCCAGTTAAAGGACTGCATAATCTGTACCACCGTATTGCATACGAGAATGATGGTTCCGGCTTTAACTATATAAGCCTTTCCTCTCTCAAGCATGCTCTTAAAGGCAAATCCAAGGCTGGGAACCTTGTATTCGGGCATTTCTATGATGAAAAAGCTCTTCCTGTATTTCATTCCGGTAATGGCTTTTATGAGCAGTGCTCCGAGAAGCACAAGCACTATACCCAGCATGTAGCATACAAAACTGATCCATTTTGATTCGGGGAAGAAAGCTCCCGCGAAAAGGGCGATCACCGGAAGCTTGGCGCCGCATGGCATAAAGGTCGCAAGCATTGCGGTCGACCTTCTCTCCCTTTCATTCCTTATGGTCCTGCAGGCCATTATCGCAGGGATGCCGCATCCGGTACCGATGATCATCGGGATCACCGATTTACCCGAAAGACCTACCTTCTTAAATATCGGATCAAGAACAACGGTTGCCCTTGACATGTACCCGCAATCCTCTAAGAGGGCGATCAGGAAATACATGACCATTACAAGCGGCAGGAAGCCCACAACGGCACCCACACCACCTATTATACCATCAATAAGAAGGGCGTAAAGAAGAGGATTGGCGTCGCCCAGCTGTTCTCCGGCCCACTCCTGGAAGGTCTCTATCCAGCCGACCAGCCAGTCCGCAAGATAAGTTCCCACCGTTGTCTGACTTATGTAGAACACAAGGAACATGATACCGGCGAAGATGATAAGCCCGGCTATCGGGTTGGTCACCACCTTATCGATCGCGTCCCCTTTGGTCTTATCCTTTGTAAGAACCTTCCTGATCTCCGTTTCCTTTACTATACCGTTTACAAAGTCAAATCTCTTACGGTCAGCCGCTTCCACGGCTTCCTTGCTTGTGACGTCCACATTGCCCTGATGATAAGGAGCCTTCTGTCCCTTGCCCTCAAGAGCCGCAGCAGCTTCAACGGCTTCTTTAATGCCCTTATCCGTCGTTGATACGGTGTTTATGACAGGGCATCCAAGCTTATCCGAGAGTTTCCCGGCATCTATCTTATTCCCCTTTTTGTCGTTTACATCACTCTTATTCAGCGCAACTACTACAGGTATATCCAGTTCAAGAAGCTGTGTTGTAAAGAAGAGGCTTCGGCTTAAGTTCGTGGCATCAACTATATTTATGATGGCGTCGGGATGCTCATTCTTTACATAGCCGCTGGTTATGCTTTCCTCGGAAGTAAACGGCGACATTGAATAGGCTCCCGGAAGGTCTACCGCTATGATCTCCTTACCGCTGTCATTGTATTTTGCCTTAACAGGACTCTCCTTTCTGTCAACCGTAACACCCGCCCAGTTACCGATCTTCTCATTTCTTCCCGTCAGCGCATTATACATGGTGGTTTTTCCGCTGTTGGGATTTCCCGTCAGTGCGATTCTCATTTTTTTCCTCCTATAACTTTAACATTTACAGATCAAACATTGATAGCCATTGCTAACTCAGGATCAATGTTATATCTTGCATCCTTTATCGACACAACAAGATTCTTTCTCCTGTCTACAACGGTTATATGTTCGCCGCTGTAACAGCCCAGGGAAAAGAGAAAACTCTCCATTTCATCGTCACCTCCGGTATCCACATTCGTAATAAGATACTCTTTTCCGATCTCTGCTTCATTAAGATTCATTATCATCTTCCTTTCACCTTTCGCTTTCCCGTTTCCTCGTTATTATCATTTTTATCGTCATTGTTAGACCCCGCTAACCATAATATATTATAGTTAGGTTTGGCTAACCCGTCAAGGATGATTTTGAATGGATTGAAGGATGGTCCTTTTCATGCTAAACTTATATTTATTGTAAACGAATTAAATCCGTTCACTATTATATCGTTCACAGGGGGATTGACAGTCATGGCTCTGCAGGAATCAGGAGAAATGTACCTTGAAACTATATATGTGCTCTCGCAGGAATCATCACAGGTCCGTGCGATAGATGTGGGGGAATACATGGGGTATTCCAAGCCTTCGGTAAGCCGTGCCCTGGGACTCCTTCGCGACGAGGGTCTGTTAAAGAAGGATGATAACGGCTTCATCAAGCTGACAGAAGCCGGGAACATACTTGCGAAGCGTATATATGAACGCCACACAGTTCTGTCCCGGCTCCTTATGAACATCGGTGTTGACGAGAAAACCGCGACCGATGACGCATGCCGTATTGAGCACTATATCAGTGACACGACATTCGATGCCATCAAGGCTCATATAGCCAAACACAGCACCGGCAACTGAATTTATCAGTAATTATCCTTCCTTACTTCGAAGTATGCCTGCGGATGATTACATACCGGGCATTTTTCGGGTGCTTCAAGGCCTACCACAACATGACCGCAGTTGCGGCATTCCCACATCACCACGCCGCTCTTCTTAAACACTTCCATTGCTTCAATGTTCTTAAGAAGGGCGCGGTATCTCTCCTCATGAAGTTTCTCTATCGCAGCAACGCCCCTGAACTGGGCTGCAAGCTCCGTAAACCCTTCTTCCTCAGCTTCCTTAGCCATTCTTTCATACATGTCGGTCCATTCGGCATTCTCGCCTTCAGCCGCATGAAGAAGATTGGCAGGCGTGTCACCCAGTTCACCCAGGGCCTTGAACCAGAGCTTGGCATGTTCCTTCTCGTTCTCGGCTGTCTGAAGGAATAACGCGGCTATCTGCTCATATCCGGCCTTCTTGGCCACCGAAGCAAAATACGTATACTTGTTTCTTGCCTGGGATTCACCCGCAAAAGCCTCCCACAGATTTTTCTCGGTTTTTGTTCCTGCATAGGGATTATTGTTAGCCATGATCATTCTCCTTTCGTATGTCGTGAATCATATCTTATATTAATTATCCTGTACCTGAGCTTATGCGTCAAGGATTTTTCCCGGCCTTCCCTGTCAGCCCTGTATATGCATTTTTTTAAGATCAAGAGTGTAAGTATCACCTCTCCCGGGCTTATAACCAAGCTTCACGAGATAATGCTCATGGTCTGCCGCCTTCTGCGAAAAGGTGAGCGAATCATATCCCGCCCCTGCCAAATATTCACATAAAAACCTGCCCGCTGTAGCATCCCTGTATGCAGGCATGGCATAGTCAAGAACAACCTCTAAAGCTCCGGGATCTTTCTCCCTTCCGATAAAGAGACAGGCAGGATTCGATTCACAGCATACAAGAGCGGCAAAACAGTTCCCCGTAT
>JBGUQP010000331.1:0-2016 GCA_045131145.1 Lachnospiraceae bacterium
GTGATACAGGTACAAACATGACTATGACCATTATGTCTGCCGTAACCGAGGTAAACGGTCTGGAGAATCCTTCTATGGAAGAGCTTTCAAAAGCTATTTCCAGCGGATCCTTAAGAGGAGCAAGAGGTAATTCGGGTGTTATATTATCACAGCTTCTCCGTGGTTTTACCAAGGTTATAAAAACTGTTGAAACCATTGATATCGAAACTATGGCCAATGCATTCCAGAAGGCTGTTGAGACTGCTTACAAGGCAGTTATGAAGCCCAAGGAGGGTACGATTCTTACCGTAGCCAAGGGCGGTGCAGAGAAGGCTATGGAGCTTGTAGGTACTACCGATGATCTTACCGTATTCGGTGAGAAGGTTATAGCATATATGGCTGAAGTACTTGAGTACACACCCGAGCTTCTTCCTGTTCTTAAGGAAGCAGGCGTGGTTGATTCAGGCGGACAGGGCTTACTTGAGGTTATGAAGGGCGGTTTTGCTGTTATGTGCGGCAAGAAGATTGAATTGAAAACTCCCGCTCCTGCAGCTAAGCCTGCTGAAACCAAAGTTGTCAATACGGAAAATATTTCTACATCCGATATAAAGTTCGGTTATTGCACAGAATTCATCATCATTCTTGACAATGAGTTCACCGATCTTGATGAGACAGAGTTCAAGGCATACTTAGAGTCCATAGGTGATTCTATCGTATGTGTAGCTGATGATGAGGTAGTAAAGGTTCATGTTCATACCAATGATCCCGGACTTGCTATCCAGAAGGCTCTTACATTCGGTCAGCTTACCAAGCTTAAGATCGACAATATGCGTGAAGAGCATAATGAAAAGCTCGGTCTTGAGGCTGAGAAGGCAGGTGCAGTAAAAGCACAGGCAGTCGCTAAGCCTAAGCTTCCTCCCAAGGAGAACGGTTTTATCGCTGTATCGATCGGTGACGGCATCAATGAGATATTTAAGGGCTTAGGTGTTGACTTTATCATCGAAGGCGGACAGACCATGAATCCTTCCACAGAGGATATGCTTAATGCCATCGAGCAGGTTAATGCAAAGAACATATATATTCTTCCCAACAATAAGAATATTATCCTTGCAGCCGAGCAGGCCAAGGCTATGACCAAAGAGAAGAATATCATCGTTATCCCTTCAAAGACCATACCTCAGGGTATCGCAGCCGTTATCAACTTCGTATCCGGCAAGAGCATAGAAGAGAACGAGGCTTCCATGGTTGAGGCTATGGGACGTGTTAAAACAGGTTCTGTCACCTATGCAGTACGTGATACCAAGATAGACGGTCTCGAGATCAAGAACGGTGATTACATGGGTCTTGATGATAAGACAATCAAGAGTACAGGCTCAGATATCGAGCAGGTTACTTATGATCTCGTTGATACCATGGTGGAAGAGGACAGCGAGCTGATAAGCATCTATTACGGTGAGGAAGCCAACGAGGATGATGCCCAGAAGATAGCAGACAGCCTCATGGAGAAGTATGATTACCTCGATGTTGAGGTTCATGCCGGCAATCAGCCTGTATACTATTATGTGATCTCAGTTGAATGATTTAAATGACTTTTAAGAGCTCTGATATTTCAGAGCTCTTTTTGTTTGCCATACAGAGTCGGCGGAGGATACGCTCCCAATATAAAACCATCACCGCTTATCGATGATATGCTAAACGATATCATACGTATTTTAGCTTCGGACGCTTGCAAACGTATGCCCGCCTGATGCCGGGCATACTTGGGCTGCGCTCAAAATTCGGTTTGGATAACCGAATTTTGCCTCGCATCAATTCGTATTCTATCGTAGCATATCTATCGAACGCTTAAGGTTTTATAGTTGGAAGTGTATCCTCTGCCGACAATACAGTTTTACAATATAATTAGAATTATATATAAATATACATAATCAAGCCAAGGAACAAATGATTAAAAATAATAAAAAACTTAAATAATAAAAAAATTATAAATAATTAGCACTCACCTCTTGACAGTGCTAACAATAAGTGGTATAACAT
>JBGUQP010000332.1:0-4762 GCA_045131145.1 Lachnospiraceae bacterium
ATCCTCTTCATAGCCGGCGGTCTTATGATGATCTTTCCGGGTGCCGTTACGGATGGCCTGGGCCTGTGCCTTATAGCTGCAGCCATAGCCATGCAGTATGCCAAGAGGAAGAAGAGGGTCGCACAATGATCAGGGAATATGTTATGGGCAACGGCGCCATAGCTCTGGGGGCCATGTCTGCCGGTGTGAATCTTGTTGCGGGATATCCCGGGACTCCGTCTTCCGAGATCATAGAGACGGTATCCAAGTATCCGCATGAAGGGATACATCTTGAATGGTCGGTTAATGAGAAGGCTGCACTGGAGGTTGCGGCAGCGGCTGCATACAGTGGAGCACGTGCCCTGGTTACGATGAAGCAGGTGGGCTTAAACGTGGCTTCTGACCCCTTAATGTCGCTTGCTTATGTAGGAGTAAAGGGAGGTCTTGTCGTTGTCAGTGCGGATGATCCGGGACCTATCTCATCCCAGACCGAGCAGGATACAAGACGGTTTGCCGATTTTTGCAGGATCCCGGTATTTGACCCTTCAACACCCGAGGAAGCGTATGTAATGATAGGGGATGCCTTTGAGTATTCGGAGAAGTATCATACTCCGGTCCTATTCAGACCGACGACCAGGGTATGTCATGCATATGCTTCGATCGATGTACCGGACTCCTTCAGTCCTAAGAAATACGAGGGATTTATAAAGGATTCTAAAAAGTGGGTTATCTTCCCTAAGCTTTCCTACATGAATCATGCAATGATAGAGGAAAGAAATGTTAAGATCGGAAACGATTTTTCAACTTATAGTTTTAATACCATTACCGGCAGCTCAAAAAAGGCGGTCGTAACATCGGGTGTCAGCTATACATATGTTAAGGAATGTATCGGGGACAGAGAAGATATTAAGATAATAAGGGTAGCGACTGCATTCCCCTTCCCCGAGCGGTTTATGACTGAGGCCCTTAAGGATACGGATGAGGTTTTATGTATCGAGGAACTGAGCCCCTATATCGAGGAGCAGATACTAAAGACCGTAGGTCTACATCATCTGAATGTGTTTGTCCACGGTAAGCTTGACGGCAGTGTACCCCACAACGGTGAGATGAGTACCGAGCTTGCTTCAGGGATCCTGAGCAGGTATCTTAATACTGATATTTCACGGGAGGGGATCGATACATCCGATGCTCCCACTCTTCCCTTAAGGCCCCCGGTCCTATGTGCCGGCTGTCCGCACAGGGCATCCTTCTATGCGGTCAAGAAGGCAATGGAGGGCAGGAAAGCGGTCTTCTGCGGAGACATAGGGTGCTATACCTTGGGAAATGCGATGCCGCTTGATATGGTGGATACGTGTCTGTGTATGGGAGCAGGTATCACGATGGCCCAGGGCTTTGCACATACCGATGCCGATTCCGTATGTTTCGCATTCGTCGGTGATTCGACCTTCTTCGCATCGGGAATGACGGGTGTTGTCAACGCCGTGTATAACGAAGCGGATATGATCCTGTGTGTGCTTGACAATTCCACGACGGCCATGACCGGCCATCAGCCGCACCCCGGAACGGGACGGAACATGATGGGCAATATCGTAGACAAAGTCGATATCGCGGGAGTCCTTAAAGGCCTGGGTGTTAAGAGCACGGTAACGGTCGATCCGCTTGACCTTAAGGCATCCGTTGAAGCGATAAAAGCTGCGGCAGAAATGAAGGGAGTTAAGGCCGTGATCTTTAAATCACCCTGCATTGCGATATCAAAACCGCAGGATAAATGCCTGGTGGATAAGGACAAATGCATCAACTGCAAGAAGTGCATTAAGGAAACGGGGTGTCCGGCACTTATAACCGTTGACGGTCAAGTTAGTATAGATACAAATCTGTGTACGGGATGCAGCCTGTGCACTCAGATATGTCCGGTAAATGCCATAAGTAGAAGGGATAAGGCTAAATCAACTAACGGAGGCAGGGGCAATGAATAAAGATATACTCATATGCGGTGTGGGAGGACAGGGAACCGTACTGGCATCCAAGATCATTGCGGCTGCCGCTTCAGCGAAGGGACTGTCCATACATTCTGCGGAAACCATCGGAATGGCCCAGCGCGGGGGCTCGGTTACGAGTCATGTTAGGATTGGAGATGCAGCAAGATCACCCCTTATTCCATTCGGCAATGCCGATCTGCTGTTAGCCTTTGAACCTGCGGAAGCAGTAAGGAACCTTAAATATCTTAAAAAGGACGGCATGGCGATAGTAAATACCGCACCCACAAAGCCTGTTACCGAATCCCTTGCAGATACGGGATATGACGGCAGTGAAATGGTTGAATATATAAAGAATAAGTGCTCCTGCATATTTGTTGATTCGGAAAGGGTGTGTGAACCCTTCGGTTCAGCCAGGTTTTTTAACATCATAATCCTTGGTATAGCATCAGGATGCACTAAGCTTGGAATACAAAAGGACATACTTCTTGAGCAGATAGAGAGAAGGGTCCCGAAGGCATATGTTGAGAAAAATATAGAGGCCTTTGAGGCCGGATTTAATATAGGACAAAAATACGAGGCAGAAAAATAAAAATACGAGGTATAAGCATGAAGATCAATGAAAAGCAGCTGGAACTAGTCGACAAACAGATTAAACGCATCCTTGAGAGCGGGAACTATTACAGTGAGGTGTACAGGAAGGCAGGAATAAGCGGTGTATCATCCCCCGAGGATTTCGAGAAGCTTCCCTTTACCGATAAGGCCGACCTTAGAAATGCCTATCCGCTCGGGATACAGGCGGTACCCGATGAAGAAGTGGTGCGTATCCATTCATCATCCGGAACCACGGGAAAACCCGTGATCATACCCTATACCGCCAAGGATGTGGATGACTGGGCAACAATGTTTGCCAGGTGTTATGAGATAGCCGGGATAACAAATAAGGACAGGATACAGATAACTCCCGGATACGGTCTGTGGACTGCGGGAATAGGCTTTCAGGCAGGCTGCGAGAAGTTAGGGGCTATGGCCATCCCCATGGGTCCCGGTAATACCGAGAAGCAGCTCCAGATGATGGTCGATCTTGAATCCACGGTCATATGCGCAACATCTTCTTACGCCCTCCTTCTTGCGGAAGAGATAAACAAGCGCGGCCTCAAGAGTAAGATTAAGCTTAAGAAGGGTGTAATAGGTTCGGAGCGCTGGAGCGATGCCAAGAGGAAATACATCGCCAACGAACTGGGCATAGAACTGTATGACATTTACGGGCTTACCGAGATCTACGGTCCCGGTATCGGCATCAACTGCCCCGATCAGACAGGAATGCATATCTTCGATGATTATCTGTATACGGAGATAATAGATCCCGTTACCGGTGAGGTGCTTCCCGACGGAGAAGCGGGGGAGATCGTTATCACTACACTTGTGAAGGAAGGGGCTCCGCTCATCCGCTTCCGTACGCATGACTTATCAAGGATCATACCCGGAGAATGCAGCTGCGGAAGGCATTACCCGAGGCTTGATACGATAGTGGGCAGGAGTGACGATATGTTCAAGGTACACGGAGTCAACCTGTTCCCGAGCCAGGTAGAGGAGATACTCGGACTTGTTGACGGAGTATCAAGCGAATACAAGATAGATATAGCCCATGATGAGAGCAAAAACAGGGATATAATCATGGTGACCGCAGAAGCGGAGGGAAGGGTTGACTTTGCTTCAACTGCCGAAGAGATCAAGAAACTCTTCAAGTCAAGGCTCAATGTCACACCCAAGGTTACGATCGTTTCGATCAATACCCTTCCAAGGTCCGAGAAAAAGACAAAGAGGGTATTCGACCATCGCGAGGATTGAACAGGGCACTTCCGGAAAGGATGAATATGAAAACAAGAAATCATAAAATCTTAGACCACCCCGTATTGGGTTATTTTCTGTTAATGATCTTTTCATTTATCGTAGCGGCTATTGTTAGCAGCTTAATTGACAAGGCACTGCTTGCCAATATTATTCCGGGATATGCGATCAAAATGGAAGTGTCCGGAAAGGAAGTTACCGAGGCAAGCGGTTTGGGAAATGCCATCGGATCGATCCTGGCAATAGGTTTGTTTTACATTTGGTTCAAGCCTTCCTTTGACGGAATGCTTAAGAAGAAGGATTTGCTTAAAGGACTCCTGCTTCTTCTGCCTGTCATTATCGTTCACTGGTGCGGAAGCTTCGTAAGCTGGGCTCAGTTCGGTACCGCAAGTGTATTCCTGGGATTCTTAAGAGCTTTTGCTCCGGGGTTTGGAGAAGAAACAGCCTTCAGGGGTCTGGGAGTAGCCAATTATCTCAGGAAAGACCAAACAGAAAAAGGCGTTGTTACGATCTTCTGGTTATCTTCGATAGTATTCGGGTTAGCCCATATATCAAATGCTTTAGCGGGAGCACCGATTATGATCTCGATCGTGCAGGCTGCTTATGCTGCAGGTATAGGAATGGTACTCGGTGCTGTATATCTTCGTACCGGTAATCTGTGGTCTGCAATAATTGCGCATATGAGCCTGGATTTCCTGGAATTTGTCAGGGGAGACCTGGGCAGCAGCGGAGGTATAATGAGTAACATGGGTGTCGGCGATTGGATCACCATTGCCGCAGGAATCATCGGGATCATCTGGGGCCTGTATCTTATAAGACCTTCCAAACGCGCCGAGATCGTTGAATTGTGGAAAAGCAAATGGTCTTGACATTACATGGAGCAAAGATACAACGAATCTCCTGAAAATGAGCAGTGGAAAGAGGATTACTACTGGTTCAGGGACAACATTGACAAG
>JBGUQP010000333.1:0-3253 GCA_045131145.1 Lachnospiraceae bacterium
TATTTATGATAACCTCATCAATGTCATCCCACTCGGTAAACATGGAATCATAGATATTATGGAACATTTCCGAATATAGCGACTTGAAGGACTGCTTCTCAGTTTCATACGGAAGTACAGAATATATGGCATCAACAGACTTGTCTATACCCACCTCCATATATTTTAAGATGTCCGCCCTTAACGGTTCACTGACCGGAGCCGGTCCGCCTTCATGTTTAGCCGGCATTCTTCTCTCTATGCAGCCGCATGAACACCTCTTTATAAAATGGCAGGGGATCTTGACTCCCCCCAGTCTCTCGCCCGCGGCAACCCGCAGGGCCCTTTTTAATGCTTCATAGCCGAACCTGTATGAGTCATACATGACGCCTGTAAGCTCAGGAGTCATCGCATGCGACATATTGACATCATCAAATCCTGTAACGGCCACCTCTTTGCCCACCTTGATACCCCTCTTGTTGCAGGCCCTGTATACCATTCTCGCATAACGGTCACAACTGCAGATAACGGCATCAACATAGGGAAAATCATCAAATATGGCATTGATCCTCCGCTCATCCCTCTCCGGAGAATCGCATATTATTATCTGGTCGTCATGATAATCAAGAGAATGGGCATTCATGGTATCCTTAAATGCCCTCAGCCTCTCCTTAAAATCGTATTCCCTGGGATTACCCGAAACATATACAACGAAATTACGTCTGTGATCCACTATGATATGTTCGACACACTCACACATCGCCTGATAACTCTCGGCAACCTGATAAGCTATCGAAGGCTTGACCGGCCGTGTCTCAAGCACAAGCATGGGAATACCCTTGTACCTTTCCACAAGGGCATTTATATCCGGAAGTATCCTCGATTTTTTCAGGGAACCGCTTACGATAATAAGAACATCGGGCTTCAGTATCCCCACATAATCGTAAACAGAATCAAGCTGATCCACGTACTCGTCATCGATCTCATCATCTTCTATGACCTTGTCTTCTCCCGGCGACTGCGGGCCGAGCAGAAACACAATATTTACATTCTCTTCTTTTGCCGCATCAACAAGACCGCTGTACATGACCTCGGAAAAATCCGATCCAACATCACGCATCATTACGGCAACAGTTGTCTTCTTTGTATCCATAAACATTTCCCGGTCACAAAAGTCCCTTTAGCACATGGACCTTCATGGTTCCCTCATCAATATCAACATCAAGTATGCACTGTTTTATTGCCGGAAGCAGCAGCTCCCCGCCTGCATCAAGCTTTATGACATAAACATCATTGGCTCCGGTCTGTAAGACATCCGTGAGTTCGCCCAGCTCCCTTCCCTCGTCATCAGTGACCCTGACCCCCAGAAGGTCAGCCATGAAGTATTCATCCTTCTTAAGGGGTACGGCATTCTCCCTTGTAACAAATATGTCCATACCCTTATACTTCTCTATGTCGTTAATGCTGTCATAACCCTTAAACTTTATTATGACAAACTGCTTAAAAAGCTTAACTCCCTCTATCTCAAGAGGCAGGTATTCACTTCCCTTTAGAAGCATTACTTCTTTAAGTTTCTTAAATCTTCTTACATCATCTGTTGTCGGAAAAACCTTCATCTCGCCATGTACTCCGTGAGTTGAACTCAGTATCCCGACTTTAAGCATATCTTCCATTAAATTCTCCTTAATTTACCCACTATCTTACTATAACATTTTTATTTGATTTTTAAAACATAAAAAGAGGACGTACATAAAGCACGTCCTCAATGATTGTTTTAGAACAATTTCCTAACGTTTAAACCCTTGCGCCGCAGCATTTCTTATACTTCTTGCCCGAACCGCACGGACAGGGATCGTTGCGTCCTATCTTATCACCCTTGACTATCGTGGTTGACCTCTTCTGTTCCTTATAGAGTTCCTTACGCTTGTCTTCATCGAAGATATCGTTCCACTCCTCAAGGCCGTACAGCCAGTCGGCCTGAGCACCTACCATATTCTTATAGAGAAGCTCCTTGTCAAATGCCAGGGATACTACCGTATCTTCTTCCATCTCCTCGATGGGATTGGCTTCCTTAAGGCTGTCATTTATACCGTCAAGAAATCCGGTCATTGTCATGATATCTATATCATATTTCTCAGCCAGTTCCTTGACCGTTCCCTTAACCTCCGTATCAGGGTCCTTAAGGAGTTCCTGGTATATCTCCTTCTCCTTCTCGAAATAAGCTGCCCACAGCTTCTGTAATTCCTGCTTGTCCGCCTTGGCTGAATAAGCCATGCTTCTCCACTGTTCCAATAATGCCATTGCTTTGATCCTTTCTGTTTCTTTATACTCCCCGCAGGGCTTCCTATATTTTATATCTTAATTCAATTCTTGGCAACTATGAAGACAGCAGAACCGTCCCCGTGTCTTCATCAATATGCTCTCAGTTTGTCTTCCGAGTCATCCGTGGTCTTATCGATCTCCTTTATCGTAACATAATACGATGTCTTCTCGTCCACCACCACATGGACCCTGTCACCGGCCTTGTGTTTCAGAAGAGCCTTTCCAAGGGGTGAATCGATGCTTATAAGTCCCCTCAAGGAATCCGACCTTACAGTGGTCACTATCTTATATTTCTCCTCTTCATCCTCACCGTCGAAGAGGACTGTTACCGTGTTATTGATACCTACCTCATCCTCCTTTGAAGAATCATCTATGACCACGGCAGATCTTATCATTCTCTCAAGGTATCGGATCCTGCTCTCATTCCTGTTCTTCTCCTGCTTGGCTGCTTTATACTCGAAATTTTCGGATAAGTCCCCGTGTGCCCTTGCCGTCTTGACATGTTCAAGGAGTTTAGGCCTTAAAGTCACCTTCCTGTATTCAATCTCTTCCTCCATTTTCTTTATATCCGATTCTGTCAGTTTATCTTTCATACCTGTTCCTTTCAAAATTTTATATTTTAATGCTTCCTGTTAAGCCTCATTCCGACCACTCGGTCATCAGCTCAAGCAGCTTCTCCTCAAGCTTGTCTATATCATTCTGAATATCCTGCAGTTTCATATAATCGCTCGCATTGGCAGGGTCTTCAAGCTCTTCCTTTTTCATATCTATATCCTGCTCGATCTTTTCTATCTCTTCTTCAAGCTTCTTCTTCTTTTTCTCAAGTCTTGCCTTCTCCTTACCTTCAAGATAGGACTGCTTTGCCGTTCCTTGCCACGGGGACGGTTCTTTTGGCCCGTGCCAAGGGGACGGTTCTTTTGGCACGCCACCTGAGGAAATAGAATTACTGGGG
>JBGUQP010000334.1:0-2126 GCA_045131145.1 Lachnospiraceae bacterium
CACGCTTCCATGAATCAAGCGTATCATCTATAGTCTCGTAATACTGCGATATTTTTCCGTCGTTTTTAAGCTCCCTTATCCTCTCAAGGGATGCCGCATATTTGTTTTCGTTTTTCCCATAGCTTCCCCTCTGCCTTAATAATGAATCCACAGAATCAAGCACGTGTTCGGAATAACCGCATCTTATGAGCATTCTGTCATATTTCTCCCTGCTCATATAAAGGTTGCAGCAGACAAGATGAAGGATCAGGGATTCATCATCCATATTGAGCCTGTATGCTTCCATATAGTAATCAGCTGCCTTCTCAAAGAGCAGAAGCCTGGCATACGTGGTCCCCATATTATGCAGGACCGCAGCATACAGGATAGGCTCTGCATCCTTATCTATCTTCTCAAGAGTCCCAATATACTCATCTAACGCCCTTGCAAACTTGCGGGCCTTAAGCAGGTTATCACCCCTGCTCTTATGCTTTCTTGCCGGGGACAGGCCTGCACTCTCAACGAGTATCTGCCTTATGCTCTTCATCTCTTCTTCATCGCAGTAGCCTATCTCATTTAATATGGCCATGACAAATTCACTAAGGTTGCCCTTGGTCCTTAATATCTCTCTTAAGGTATTTGCAAGGTCATGGATCTTGAGCTGCTTATCAACAAAGTCACACAGACGCTCATCCATAAAATCGTGATCGAGCGTATGTGCATTCTGAGCGATGAGATAGCACATCTCTTCAGCGGAATATATATTTACGCCAAATCCTGCAACATTATAAGGAACCTCGGCCTGCTGCCCATGGCACAATATCAGGTTAGACATTTATACACCTCATACTATCTTTACTTCCGTATCCCACTTCATATTCGAGGTAGGGAATATTTCTCCGAAACCCAGGTCTTCTATATGTATCCTGACAGTATCGCCTGAAGTAAAGCTTATCTTCATCTTAAGTCTTGTGGTCTTATCCGGCCGTCCCGGTATCCCGTCAAGGCTTACATTTATCTTTCTTATTTCCTTACCGTCAAGGGGAGTTACAATAAGTTCAACCCTGTGTCCCGAAGCAAGCAGGAATTCCACAGTAGTGCTTATATCGAACCAGTTCTCGCCTCCGTCGGCCAGTGCGATATACTCCTCCTTGTCCTTGCGGTTCATGTTCATACCAAGGTTAAACTGAAGCTTGTCCTTGCCGAGGAAAATATATTTCTCATTAAGCTCTGTCGGCTTAAGCTTGTCCATCCCATAATGGCAGGCTCCCTTGGAATACATGTTCTTACCCTGGAAAACACGCCTTCCCATGCAGAGGAAACGGATCGTTTTTTTGCACCATTCTCCATCAAAACCATTACCCAGAAGATAGGCCGACCTTATCGGACGTGACATCAGGAATCCATGCATGACCTCCCGAAGAGCTTCATCCATCTCATCTACAGCCGCCTCCAGGGCCTCTTCTTCATCCCTTATCTTTCCCTCTTCCCCGGGTGACTCTTCATCATCCGGATCATCCCGGTCTGCAAACATATCCGGATCCGGAACCTTTACATCATTAAAAGTAAATTCATCTATTATACCGACTACAGGTGTTGTCCTGTGGTTCATCCTCATATAGTAGCAGGTCATCGTCCTGCCGTCATGGTCAAACACGGCACTCTCCGTCTCCCATAGCTCCTGCTGCTGGTGGATCATATAGTAATATACGCTCTCGGAGTAAGACTGGAAGAGTATACGCTCCCGTTCAACAGGTATTGCCGCCGCAACCCTTTCAAGTACACCGATCATTGCCTTATCAAGCGTAGGCACGGTAAATACAAGGGTCTCTATCTGATCGACCGATACATATACCGATAACAGATTCAGTGACTTTCTTATAAAGAGGATAAGAAGATCTATGCCCTCGAAGGTCTCCCCGTCTATGGTTATGCTCTTCTCCCCCTTCGCAAGGCTCAGTATCTTGCTTACTTCGGATTCCCCTTCATTCCTTATGAGTCTCACAGCCTCTGTTCCAAATGACCATTGGCTTACCTTTCTTCTCTTACACAGAAGGGTCGGGATACCAAGCCTCTCATTGTCTCCTCCCGATACGAGAGTTTCAGGGGCGTCATTATTAAGTTCAAAGTAGCTGATCTGTGTAAGG
>JBGUQP010000335.1:0-3695 GCA_045131145.1 Lachnospiraceae bacterium
TACAGACTTATCCACATAAGGTATGTTTTCAAAACTGAAACATTTGTTTAGATCGTTATCCACAACTTAAGCACAAGCCAAAATGCCTTATTTTAAGGGAAATTCGGTGTTGATTAACATAATTATATGTAATATTAACGCTTGTTTTAATGTTCTGATCATCTGTTGATAAGTCTGTGAATACGGATTTTATGCGACTTTCATTTGTCAAGTACTTTTTTTGTGATTTGTATGATATGGGTGTTATTTTAAATTAAATTGTCTGAAAACTTGCAACAGGGCTTGGGACAGCGTCGGGAAACAAAAAATGCCCTACAAGCTTGCTTGTTAAGGGCATTATTTGTTTATCCGATCATTGGACTTGTCCAATGTAGCGAAAAACACGACGTGTTTTGAGCCTGTCCAAGCCCATCGAAACTGTCCTGTCTATTTACTGGGCATCTTTAATTGAGAATGAAATCCTTCCCATCTTGTCCTTGCCAAGGCACTTACACTTAACAACATCACCAAGCGTAAGCACATCCTCAACACGGTTGATCCTCTCCTTGGCGATCTTACTGATATGAACCATACCTTCCTTGCCGGGAGCGAACTCGATGAAGGCGCCGAACTCCTTGATGCTTACGACTTTACCCGTATACATCTTGCCTTCCTCGAACTCGGAAACGATCATGTTGATATATTCGATAGCCTTATCCATACCGGCCTTCTCGGTTCCGCATACGGATACTGCACCGTCATCCGTGATATCGATCTTAACACCGCACTCATCGATGATAGCGTTGATAGTCTTGCCGCGCTGGCCGACAACTTCACCGATCTTCTCGGGATCGATCTTGATCTGAACGATCTTGGGAGCGTACTCATTAACTGTCTTCCTGGGCTCTGCGATAGCGGGCTTCATGCAGTTGTCCATGATGAAGAGCCTTGCCTCGCGGCACCTTGCGATAGCGCCCTCTACGATAGGCCTTGTAAGACCGTGGATCTTGATATCCATCTGAATAGCCGTGATACCTTCAGTGGTACCTGTAACCTTGAAGTCCATATCACCGAAGAAGTCCTCAAGACCCTGAATATCGGTAAGAAGTACAAAGTCATCATCGGTATCGCCCGTAACAAGACCGCAGCTTATACCTGCAACCATCTTCTTGATGGGAACGCCGGCTGCCATAAGTGACATACATGAAGCACAGGTCGAAGCCATTGATGTTGAACCGTTTGATTCGAATGTCTCGGATACGCAGCGGATAGCGTAAGGGAATTCCTCTTCCGAAGGAAGTACGGGAATAAGCGCCCTCTCAGCCAATGCTCCGTGACCGATCTCACGACGTCCCGGTCCTCTTGAAGGCTTGGTCTCGCCTACAGAGTAGCTGGGGAAATTATAATGATGCATATAACGCTTGTTTACTTCGTTGGAATCAAGACCGTCGATCTTCTGCATCTCCGAAAGGGGAGCAAGTGTACAGATATCGCAGATCTGTGTCTGTCCACGAGTGAACATTGCAGAACCGTGAACACGGGGTATAAGGTCAACCTCAGCAGCGAGAGGACGGATCTGTGTTATCTCACGGCCGTCGGGACGCTTGTGATCCTTGAGGATCATCTTACGAACCGTCTTCTTCTCGTACTGGTATATAGCCTCACCAAGGATTGCAAGCCATTCCTCATTGTCGGCGAATGCATCCTCAAGGCGGGCTGTGATGTTACGGATATTCTCCTCACGTACCTGCTTCTCGTCTGTAAATACGGCACCTTCCATCTCCTCGGGAGGAACGATCTCTTTCATCCTGGCAAAGAGCTCCTCGGGGATAGCGCATGACTCGTATTCATGCTTGGGCTTACCAACCTCGGCAACCATCTTGTTGATGAACTCGATGATCTTCTGATTCTCCTCATGAGCCATGTAGATGGCTTCGATCATCTTAGCCTCGGGGATCTCATTGGCACCTGCCTCGATCATTATTACCTTCTCGGCAGTTGATGCAACCGTAAGGTTAAGATCGCCGCTCTTCCACTGTTCCTGGCTGGGATTTATGATGAACTGTCCGTCGATCATACCTACCTGTGTTGTAGCGCAGGGACCGCAGAAAGGAATGTCTGAAATTGAAGTAGCTATAGCTGATCCGAGCATTGCAACAAGCTCGGGACGGCACTCGGGATCAACCGAAAGAACCAGGTTGTTAAGAGTACAGTCATTTCTGTAATCCTTGGGGAAAAGAGGACGCATGGGGCGGTCGATAACACGTGCGGTAAGCACTGCATTCTCGCTTGCCTTACCCTCCCTCTTATTAAATCCTCCGGGGATCTTGCCTACTGCGTACATCTTCTCCTCGAACTCAACTGAGAGAGGGAAGAAATCAATTCCTTCACGGGGCTTATCGGATGCCGTTGCGGTACACAGAACGGTGGTATCACCGTAATGCATAAGGGCTGCGCCGTTAGCCTGCTTGGCAACACGTCCCACATCAACAGTAAGGGTACGTCCGCCGATCTCGATAGAGTAACTCTTGTACATATTTTTCTCCTTCCTTAAAATGAATAAATATTTCAAGACGGAAGGTTTATTCCGAAACTACTTAGCTGAACACAGCTCCCGATGTGACACATCAGCTCTGAGCTAAAGTGTCACATTTTTGTGTGCACCTAAGTGGTCTCGGTATGCTTCCGTCTTAAGCTCTTATGATAACAAACAAACGCAGCTGCACGTTTCCATGCATTACTGCGTTTGTTTATTAAAGCCTGTGAAAATTATCTTCTCAAGCCAAGCTGTTCAATAAGTGTACGGTAACGGTTAATGTCCTTCTTCTTAAGGTAAGCAAGAAGTCCGCGCCTGCGACCGATCATCTTGTACATACCGCGTGCCGAATGGTGGTCACCTGGATTAGCCTTAAGGTGCTCGGTAAGCTCCTTGATCCTCTCGGTAAGAACTGCTACCTGAACCTCCGGTGAACCGGTGTCGCCTTCTTTAACCGCATACTTCTGAATGATTTCCGTTTTCTTCTCTTTTGTTATCATATCTTCCTCCTTGGTATATATGCGTTACGGCTCATCACTGCATCTCCGTAACTATCCGCCTAATGCTAAGCATGGGCCGGAATTCCCATACCTGGCACAGGTCACACAACACGAAGTATTCTAACACAAAGCAACCGCCTTGTAAAGTAATACTTACTTGCTGCGTTTCACGCTGATCGTAACCGTCTTGGTCACACCACCGGGATAGGTGAGCTTAACCTTAACCGAACCCTTCTTGCCGCTAAGCTTCTTAATAAGAATGCGGCTCGGATTGTCCGAATCAACTTCCGCCACTACATTTTGGGGAGTAAGCTCGGCACTTATGGGTTCGATGGTCCGTACATGCTTCGTCGAGTCCTTATATGTGCTAAGGATGTTCGCCGAGGCTATTACATATGTGCCGTCTGCCTTTTCGGCAAGTGCCTTTGGTATCACAATCTTGCCCGATCTGACAGCAGGCGGTGTTTTCTTTGCGGTAACGCTCTTAAGCGTAAGCGGTACCTTAGCTTCAGCGCCCTCGGAGTCTTCCACTGTAAGAGTAAGAGTCATATCTCCTATCTTAAGATCCGAAGCCGTCATCTCCTCGCTTCCTTCATAACTCACCTCGATGTAGCTGCCCTTAACCTCTGCCTTAAAGGCCGATGCAGGCTTCGGTGTTCCCTTCTTAAGTGATATAGCCG
>JBGUQP010000336.1:0-3648 GCA_045131145.1 Lachnospiraceae bacterium
AAGAGCTTAAGCAAAGACGCCTTCTCGAGGAAGAAGAAAGAAGGGCAAAAGTCGAGGAGAGAAATGCCAGACTTAAACAGCGTGATCTTGAAAGGCTTGAGCGAAGGATGGAAGAAAAGCGCCTTCGTGAGGAAAATCTCAGGAAGAAGGAAGAAGGCGGCTTAAGGATAGACAGAAAGGTATCGGGTGTTATGCTTGATACAAAGCTTTCCGAAGATCCCGCAAAGGCAGTTCTGTCCGGCATAAATGACGACATACATGAAATATCAGCCGATACTCCCAAAACCGGTGCAGAGGCGTTATTTAATGAAAACGGTAATGATGTCGACATAAGAGAGATCTATTCACCCGAATTTGGAAATGAGATAAACTTAAGATATGAGAATGTAAGATCCGATCACCATATAGCGGTCGATCCCGAGGAGATAAGGAGAACACTCGGAGACACAGATGAAATTGAGAGCGCAATAATAAATGAAGCGCTTCACCTTTCCGATGAATACGACTATGAAAAACCGGTTTCGTATGACCTTCGTTCAAAGCTGTATGAAGAACCCTATTCGAAAAAGATGGAAGACGGCAGCAAGACTGAACCTGAAGTCAGCGATGCCGTGACAGGGTTTGACAGTAATATAGGTTATGAGGACAGGGGTACTTCGGTAAGCGAATATATGAAGCCTTCGGTAACGGTTGATGAGTCTTCATATACTGCTTCCAATAACAGGCCGGTACCGAAAAAGACACACGATGTAAAGAAAAAGGATTTCAGGTTTCCGCCCGTGTCCCTTCTGAAAAAGGGGAACACGAACGCAACGGGTGATTCGAAGAGAGTACTTAATGAAAAAGCCGAAAGGCTTAAAGAAACTCTTAAAGAATTCGGAGTTGGCGTTACCATGACAGGGTATACTCAGGGACCTGCCATCACAAGGTTTGAGATGAAGCCTGACGTGGGTGTCAAGGTAAGCAAGGTCCTTAACTTAAGTGATGATATAATGCTCAGCATGGCGGCCAAGAATGTCAGGATTGAGGCCCCTATTCCGGGTAAGTCCCTGATAGGTATTGAACTGCCGAATGAAGAGAATACGGCAGTAATGTTCCGCGACCTTATAGAGAGTCAGGAGTTCAAACAGTCGGAGAGTAAGTTGAGTTTTGCGGTCGGTAAGGGCCTTAGCGGCGAAACGGTAGTTGCCGATATAGGTAAGATGCCCCATATGCTTATTGCAGGCGCAACGGGTTCTGGTAAGTCGGTGTGCATTAATACTCTGATCATGAGTATTCTTTATAAGGCCCGTCCGGATGAAGTGAAGCTTATCATGGTAGATCCCAAGGTGGTTGAGCTTTCGGTTTACAACGGGATACCGCATCTTATGATACCTGTGGTAACAGATCCCAAACAGGCAGCAGAGGCCCTTAAGTGGGGCGTTGTTGAGATGGATGACCGTTATAACAAATTCGCTGAGTTCGGGGTAAGGGATCTTAACGGATACAACAAGAAGGTCCAGGGGATGACGGATGTTCCCGAACAGGACAGATATCAGGTCCTTCCGAGGATAATAATCATAGTTGATGAGCTTGCAGACCTCATGATGGTTGCAAGCAAGGAAGTTGAAGAGTCCATATGCCGTATCGCCCAGAAGGCAAGGGCAGCGGGCATTCATCTTGTTATAGCCACACAGAGGCCAAGCGTTGATGTTGTGACCGGACTCATCAAGGCCAATATGCCAAGCCGCATCGCATTTTCAGTAAGCAGCGGTACCGATTCAAGGACCATACTTGACATGGTCGGAGCCGAGAAGCTTCTCGGCAAGGGTGATATGCTTTTCTATCCGCAGGGGTATACCAAGCCGGCCAGGGTTCAGGGGGCCTTTGTTTCCGATCAGGAAGTAAATGATGTTGTCGACTTCCTCAAGGAACACAGCGGACAGGAAGGATATGATGAAGAAATAGTACAGAAGATAAAGAATGCATCAAGTTCATCTTCCGACCCATCGGGAGGAAGCGGAAACGCCGGCAGTGCTCCCGGCGGAAAGGATGAACTCTTTGTTGAGGCTGCAAAGGCGATTATAGATAAGAATAAAGCTTCCATAGGAATGCTTCAGAGGCTCTTTAAGATCGGTTTCAACCGTGCGGCAAGGATCATGGATCAGCTGGCGGAGGCCGGTGTTGTCGGTGAAGAGGAAGGAACCAAGCCCAGAAAGGTTCTTATGAGCGAGGAACAATTTGAACAATATATAGAAGAGTATTTATAGTTTGGGAAAGGGAGAATATGAAGTCGGACATACAGATAGCAAGAGAAGCTTCAATGCTTCCGATAAAGGAAGTTGCAAACGGACTTGGTATTACAGAGGATGATATTGAACTGTACGGTAAGTACAAGTGTAAGCTTACGGACAACTATCTAAAGAAGATCCAGGGAAATAAGGACGGAAGGCTTATACTGGTAACAGCCATTAATCCAACACCCGCGGGTGAAGGCAAGACTACGACCAGTATAGGACTTGCCCAGGCTTTCAATAAGCTTGATAAAAAGGCAATACTTGCTCTGCGTGAACCATCACTGGGACCATGCTTCGGGATAAAGGGCGGAGCTGCGGGGGGCGGATATGCCCAGGTTGTTCCGATGGATGAACTGAACCTTCATTTTACGGGTGATTTTCATGCGGTTACGGCTGCCAATAACCTTTTGGCTGCTATTCTCGACAATCATATCCAGCAGGGTAATGAAAAGAACATAGATACAAGGCAGGTCGTATGGAAACGGTGCGTGGACATTAACGACAGGGTGCTTCGGAACATAATAGTGGGACTGGGTGAGAAGACCGACGGTTTTGTCAGGGAGGATCATTTCGTGATCACGGTGGCATCCGAAATAATGGCCGTTTTATGTCTTTCCGAAAACCTTAAGGACTTAAAGGACAGGCTGTCAAGAATGGTGGTAGCCTATGATATTGAAGGTAATCCCGTAACGGCAGGTGACATTAAGGCTGTTGGGGCCATGGCTGCGCTTTTGAAGGATGCCATAAAGCCTAATCTTATCCAGACGCTTGAGAATACTCCGGCTCTTGTGCATGGGGGTCCGTTTGCGAATATCGCACACGGATGTAATTCCGTTATAGCTACCAAGGCGGCGCTTAAGATGTCTGACTATGTGATAACGGAAGCCGGTTTTGGAGCTGACCTTGGAGCGGAGAAGTTCTTTGATATCAAATGCAGGGCTGCACATCTTCATCCGGATGCCTGTGTTATCGTCGCTACGGTAAGGGCTTTAAAATATAACGGTGGCGTTAAGAAGGAAGATCTTTCAAAAGAAAACATTGATGCTCTTAAGAAGGGCATTGTTAACCTGGAAAAGCATATAGAGAATGTTCAGCAATACGGAGTTCCCGTTGTGGTAACTCTTAATTCCTTTGTCACGGACACGGAAGAAGAAGTCAGGTTTGTTGAGGATTACTGCAGACAGAGAAACTGTGATTTTGCCCTGTCAAGAGTATGGGAAAAGGGTGGAGAAGGCGGTATAGAGCTGGCAAAACAGGTCCTTAATACGCTTGAAAATAAAAAGAGCGATTTCAGACCACTGTATGATCCCGATATGTCATTGGATGATAAGATAAAGACCCTCGCAACAAGGATATACGGGGCTGATGGAGT
>JBGUQP010000337.1:0-2218 GCA_045131145.1 Lachnospiraceae bacterium
TATTTTGACCGCTTCATAAATGAACATCCGCCACTTGTTGCACAGAATGCAGAAGCTGAGAAGGTTCAGTTCCTTGATATGATGGAAACGGCCTATAACATGGATCCTCACAGGGAAGTCGTGTTAAAGGAAGAAAACATCCACTGTACACATGAGAATGGAGTTAAGATCCACGGATATCCCGACAGGGTCGAAAAGCTGGATGACGGATCATATCTCGTAGTTGATTTCAAGAGCGGAAGAAGCATATCCCATGTTGAGGATGATATAGATACCTGCCTTCAGATAGTGATATACGCATATCTTATGGAGCAGAAGGGATATAAGATATCCGGTGGTGAGTTCAGATATGTCCGTTTGGGCGAGACGGTACCGTGTAAGTATGATGATGAGATGAAGCTAAAGCTTAAGGAGAAACTTGATATCTTTAAGAAATATATGGAAGCCGGGGACTTCCCGATATCTGATCTTGCCGGTACTGAAGAGGCCGGTGAGAAGGATCCCTGTGAATATTGTGCTTTTGGCCTTATATGCGGGAAGGAGGGAGTATAGATGGATAAGATGACAAGCTTTGACCGAGATAGTCAATCGCGTAACAGGATAGTATCTGACATAAATACAAACTTCTTCGTGGAAGCCGGGGCAGGTTCCGGTAAGACTACGATGCTTGTAAGCCGTATGGTTGCAATGGTCGAGGCAGGCATACCCATAAGCAGGATATGTGCCATTACCTTTACGAAGGCGGCAGCAGGCGAGTTTTATGACCGTTTCCAGAAGCTGCTCATAGAACGCAGCAACTCGGATCATGTATGGGAAGATAAGGGATTTGCTGGACAGCTTCCCGAACCTACGGATAGGACAAGAGAGCTGTGTGCGGAAGCCATTAAGAATATCGATCTGTGTTTTATGGGGACTATAGACTCATTCTGCGGCATGGTTTTATCAGAGCACCCTTCAGAGGCCCATATCCCGTCAGATGCGAGATTAATATCTGATGAGGAGGCCGAGGTTTTCTATAAGCAGCAGTATGTCAGGATATGTGCCGGAGATTACGGCACGGATCTTGCTGACAGGGCGGGATTCTTCCGTGCGTTTTTTAGAAATGCGGAGGAAGTGTTCGTAAGCGGCGAATCGGTTTTCATGAACAACCGAAATGTGCATTTTATCTATGATAAACCAACTGTAACGGATATCGACAGATCATTTTCTACGGAGCGCAATGAGATCATTACGGCACTTAAGTGCCTTGTGGAACATCCGGAGCTTAAATATGAATCAGAGCAGAAGAATCTTGCAGCATGGGAAAAGATCGGGGATATCTATAAAAATGTGAAGAGGAGATGGGGCACGAACTTTACTAATGTCATGTTCGCCCTTAAATCATTTAAGGATATCCGTCTTATACCGGAAGCTCTCGATAAATACGGAGCATCACTTACAGGATTATTTGAACCGGGCGGTAAGAGCGGAAAATGGCTTGAGTGCACCATTGATAAAGAAGGGGAGTTGTATCCTAAGTTAAAGGACCTGCAGTATTCCGTATCAATGGATTTTCTTGAGAGCTGCGTGCCGGTACTTGAAGAAGCCATGCGGGATAAGGGATATATGACATACTTTGATTACCTTTATTACTTAAGGAACATGCTGAAGAGTGATGCAGAAGATTCCGGCAGGCTTATTCAGTATATCTATGACCGCCACAGTTATTTCCTTATTGATGAGTTCCAGGATACGAATCCCATGCAGGCAGAGGTCTTCTTCTATCTTTCAAGTGAGAAGCCGGTGCCTCAGTGGAGCGCGTGCGTGCCGCGTCCGGGCTCACTGTTCATCGTCGGGGATCCAAAACAGTCTATATACCGCTTCAGGAGCGCCGATGTTACATCATTCCTTAAGGTTAAAGGGCTGTTTGAGCAAAACGGCGGTTCCATCCTGTCTCTTTCAAGGAACTTCAGGTCTGTAAGGAAACTGTGCGATCACTTTAACGGTGTTTTCGCTGCCATGTTAAAAGAGGAGACCGTAAACCAGAGCAAATATGAAGAGATACCCCTGCCGGATGATAAGACTGATGAATTCCAGGGGATCTATACATATACGGCATATACAGGCAGTCTTGAGGATGAACATCCTGATGAGACCGACCCGAAACAGATAGCGAAGATCATTGAATCACTGGTAGGCAATGAAAAATACAAATTGCGGGGACTAAATGATAAGGAAC
>JBGUQP010000338.1:0-3227 GCA_045131145.1 Lachnospiraceae bacterium
TGCTGGATAAGAATTATACGGATTATTTCACATTGCAGAAGGTCATGAACCAGCTGACCGATGATGCAATGATAGAATCGAAGTTCGTACGGAATGCCTCGCATTTATCCGTAACCGACAAGGGACGCGAGACGATCGAACTTCTCAAGAATGATATTTCGGATTCGATCAGAAATGATATAGACAGCTTCCTTAAAGACAATGATGTCCGCTTCAGGAGCGAGGTGGCAATATCCTCCGATTATTTCAGGAATACCGACGGTGAGTATGTTGCGGAGCTTGTGATAAGGGAGAAAAGCAGTGACCATCTGAATCTTAAGATCTCAATGCCCACAGAAGAAATGGCCTCCCAGATATGCAATAACTGGCAGGCCCATAATCAGGAAATATATTCGTATCTGATGGAGATGCTGCTGTAAATGTGACACTTTAGCTCTGAATGAAAGTGTCACATTTTTTTCAATTTTTGCATGTGTTCTTTTATCTTCACTTCATACCCGTTTCCGGTCGGTTTATAGAATTCCTTCCCGCTTAATTCATAAGGCAGGTACTGTTGGTTTACATAATGATTGGGATAGTCATGCGCATACAGATATCCCTGCTCACGTTCTTCACCTGCCGAATCGGCATGTACATTCTGAAGGTGTCTTGGTATCGGGTATGTTTCTCCCTTTTCAACCATATCCATGGCTTCATTTATGGCAAGGTAGGATGCATTACTCTTGGGAGCGGTCGCTACATAGACAGCTGCCTGGGATAGGATTATCCTTGCTTCCGGCAGTCCCACCCGTTCCACGGCAAGGGATGCGGCCACAGCCACCTGTAAGGCCTGCGGATCGGCCATTCCCACATCTTCGGAAGCACATATCATGATACGTCTTGCAATAAACTTGATATCCTCACCGGCCGTTAACATTCTGGCCAGATAATAGACTGCAGCATCCGGATCCGAACCCCTCATTGACTTAATGAAGGCCGAGATGGTGTCGTAGTGGTTATCCCCGGTCTTATCATACTTGATGGCCCGTTTCTGTATGCATTCCTGTACCACCTCAAGGGTCAGACGGATCTTCCCGTCATCAGACCTGTCGGTCGTAAGTATCCCCAGTTCGACAGCATTAAGGGCAGCTCTTGCATCACCGTTGGCAATATCGGCAAGAAAACCGGCCGCATCATCATCTATCACGGCTCCATAAGATCCCATGCCCTTTGCCTCATCATATACGGCCCGTCTTATAAGCTCCCTTATATCTTCGGCTGCCAGGGGTTTAAGTTCATATATGAGCGACCGGGACAGAAGAGCCCTGTTGACTTCGAAATAGGGATTCTCCGTGGTTGCACCTATAAGGATCACCGTACCGTCCTCAACAAAGGGGAGAAGGTAATCCTGCTGGCCCTTGTTAAAACGGTGGATCTCATCTATGAAGAGGATGGTCTTTTTATTGTACATGCCAAGATCTTCCTTGGCCTTATCAGTCACGGCCTCCATATCCTTCTTGCCGGCAACCGTCGCATTGAGCTGTGTAAATTCCGCCCCCGTTGTATTGGCAATGACCCTTGCAAGCGTTGTCTTACCCGTTCCCGGAGGTCCGTAGAAGATCATGGAGCTTAGCTTGTCTGCCTTGATGGCACGATACAGAAGCTTGTCCTTACCTATAATATGCTGCTGCCCCACCACCTCATCAAGGGTTGTGGGGCGCAGTCTTGCCGCTAATGGCGATTCTTTTTCCTTATTCTGTTCGCTCATGTAAGTGAATAAGTCCATGATACCCTCATCTTTAAAAAGTATCCTTCAAAGAGCGGATAACAAGCTGCTGTTCAAGCTCGTACCCGTTCTGGATCTCGGGCGACCCATAGGCCAGATACCTGATATCCGATTTCTTAAGACGTACCGCCTTCTCCCTCTTACTCGTAAGATGGAAGAAATTGTCTGAGAATACAGCATCGGCCTGTTTTAAGTCAAGTTCCACAAAAGCCGCAAATCCGCCGGACATCATCCTGATCACGTATTCATCCGCCAGTTCGATAACAGAATAAGAGATGGATGACAGATCAAGAGCCAGCCTCTTATACGGCACAAAGACCTCAGTCTCCGTCTGGACGACATTATCATCCTCATCTATGAAGTTGGCTTCCATGAATACACGGTTCTCAAGACCTTCTATATACGGAGTGTAATTTATCTCACAGACCTTTACGGCTTCGAAAGGCTTGACTTCAACCTCATACTCAACCTCATGAAGAAGCCTGAACTCAAAGGTCTGAAGGCTTATCTTGACACGTCTTATCTCAATATCCCTTGTCTCATTCTGAATGTATACACTGACCGTATTGCCGTCCCTGTCTATGGAACCGGCCACAGAAGCGAAGAAGTTCCTGGCCATATACTGCAGGGCCTTGTAGCGCCCGAAATAATCAACGCTTGACTGTGAAGCGGCCGGCCAGCAGTCATTAAGCTGGAAATACAGGGCTCCCATGCACTGACCACGGTTCCTCCTCATATGTTCAACAGCTCCCTTGACCGCAAGTCCCTGCATGATCTGGCTCACATAAAGGAGACTGTCGAAATCCTTGGGATAGAGGAAATTCCGCGACAGATACTGAAGGATCATACCGCCCGCGCCTTCTTCTTTAAGGTGACTTTCCATGACCTCCGAAAAGATATTCCTGTCGGATTCCCTGGTAAAGGCCTTTATGGTCTTTAAGGACGGATATGAAGGGAAACCAAACTGCGAGCAGAACCGCATGTAATGGTTCTTAAACTCGGATACATAACCATACCCTCCTCGTCCGCCGTGGAAGTGGCTGTCACCGTTGTTTTCGTCAAAGGTACTGTTGAAGTTCCCGCCCGCCGAAGGTGATGAAGGCCAGTAGAAAACTCCGGGTGCATGCTTCATAACAAGGCCCGGGATTATATCCTCAAACATCCTAAGGTAATCGCTCTTAAGCGGGCCGGAATGGTCCGCGAATTTATCATCATCAAGCCAGCCGCCCTCAATATCGGCGTTACCGCATATAAGTCCCAGACAGGCATGGCTTCTTATCCTCTTGAGATTATCTGTGACCTCGGCCTCGATATTTCTTCTGAAATCATCGTTCAGCTCATAAACATTGTCGGCAAACATGAGGTCCTGCCAGACAATAAGACCGTACTCATCGCACAGATCGTAAAATGTATCGGAAGGGTAATAACCGCCTCCCCAGACACGGATCATATTGAAGTTGCT
>JBGUQP010000339.1:0-3331 GCA_045131145.1 Lachnospiraceae bacterium
CTATACTATTCCCAAAGGAACTATAGTATGCAGATACGGATTTTCAGGGGGATTATTCACAACAATTAAGGGATCCAGATATGAAGATTTGGGGTTGCCTTATGTGAAGGAAACCATAGAATACCATGAGTTTAAGGTTACAGAAGATTTGAGTGTAGATTGTCGGGTAGTAAAGGGGATAGTGGCTCCAAAGTTTATGAGTAAAGGTGGAGCAATACAGTTTATGCATAAGCAACCGATCAGATTGGAGTGTGAAGACGGATATTTGCAGGAGGACATATCATGGAGACAACAAATTATTTAGAAGCATTGGAAAAAGTAATATCTAAAAGATATTCTTCGAAATTGTACAATATTGGAGGATATCAGGAATCTGCTGTGTGTATTCAATCCGATTCCAATGGCTGGGTGGTTTACAACGGCGAGCGTGGAAACAGGTATGCTGAAATAAAATGTGATACAATCCTTAAGGCATGTCTTGAGTTTATACGTAAACTTACGCATAGGGTAGAAGATATTTCGGCTATGGAGAAGGAATTGCTATTGTTTATTGCTAAGGCGGCATAAAATTTGATTTGCAGGGTATGAAGCGTTTTTGACACGTATCTGACACGTGCATGAAGCGTATTTGACACGTTTTAGAAAGTTTGCAGGGGGAAAAACCTGTGATATATTTACAATGGGCAAAGCGCAAGGGAAGAAAAACCCGGGAGCCAAGCCCATTTCTTTTGCAAAAGAATACAGAGTGTTAAGGCGTCGGTCCGGGTCCGTAACCGGATGGGCGCTTTCTTTATGCTCTGAAACCGGATGACGATCCGGGACTCCGTAACCAACAAATGTTAGGAAGAAATCCTCACGGATTTCTCTGATGCCTCAAAGCCGGCGGGCTCTCATACCCGTGCGGGCATGAGCAGAAAGGAAAGGAAAACTACATATGGGATTTGATGAATTTAAGGAGCAGCTTACCGCTGATGTGATGGGAAGGCTGGGAAGCGACATGGAGATCAGCTTTCGCAAGGTCGATAAGATGAATGAGTCATATGAAGCGATCACGATCACGCCGGAGGGCAGCAATATAGGGATGAACCTTAATGCGGACCGCCTTTATGGTGAATATGAAGGCGGTGTGGCTTACGACGAGGTCCTTGATAAGGCAGTCAGCACGGTGGAGAGGGCGCTTGAGAACATGCCCGGCTTTGATGTCGATAAGTTTACCGACTATGAGCATATGAAGAAGAGCCTGGTCATGGAAGTCGTATCGGCCGAAACTAATGCAGAACTTCTTAAAACAGTACCGCATAAGAGAATGGAAGACATGGCGGTTGTCTACAGGTTCATGATCGATCATAACAACGGTGAGCAGGCTTCGATTCTTGTTACAGACAGGATCATTGAGCAGATGGGAGTTACTCCCGAACAGCTTCATGAGGATGCATTAAGGAATGCTCCCGAGGTTAAGCCCCTTGTCATCCAGGGCATGAGTGAGGTTCTGGCCGAGATGGTTGGTCCTGAGGCGGCAGAGCTAATGGGAATAAAACCCGAGGAGCCGGAGAAGGAGCAGATGTATGTTGCATCGGTTCCCGATAAGACCCATGGGGCCAGTGTTATAGCATATCAGGACTTCATGGATAAGGCAGCCGAGAGGGCAGGAGGTGATTTTTTCATCTTACCTTCGAGTATCCACGAGCTGCTGATCGTACCTGACACCAAGGAGATGGATTTCAGGGTTCTTGAGGGTATGGTCAGGGAAGTGAACGAAACACAGGTGGCCCCGGAGGATAAGCTTACTGACAACGTATACCACTATGACAGCAAGGACAAGGTATTTGAGCTTGCAGAAAAGTATTTTGAACGCCAAAACAGTAAGGAAACTGAGCTTGAAGAGCCGGATGTAGGTAAGAAGTCTGTTCTTGAGCAGCTTAAGGAAGGGAAAGATGAAGCGGCTAAAATCCCCAGGAAGGAGCCTGTAAAGGATGTGAAGTTAAAGTCAGGCGAGACCAGATAGACACTGTAAAAATATTCATATAAGGATAAGAGGAAGCGTCGGCTCATGCAAAATCATGGGTCCGGCGCTTTTCTTATGCCCCTATATGCGAAAGAGAGGGTTGTATATGTCAGAAAGGTTAGTAATACCGCGTGTAGGTTATCCAAGCACACAGAGATCGGCTATAGGCCAGAGGGAGCCGCTTGCACACCCGAAGAATTGCAGGACGGAGTGCCCCTATGGCCGTGGAAGGGCTTTCTGCTTCCCCTGTATGGCTAAGATCGTCTTTGAGCACAGGGCGGCCAGAGGACTGGATAACACGGATGAAGAGGGTCTTGCTTCCGTTCCTGTCATGTAGGGCAGGTGGATCCATGAGTTTTGACTATTTTTATAAGGATCAGGCAGACAGCTATGCTTTTTATAAGATCCCAAGGGTCCTGTTTACGGACGGGAGCTTCCGGCAGCTGTCAACAGATGGGAAGGTCCTGTACGGTCTGCTGCTTGACAGGATCAGTCTGTCCAGAGAGAACGGGTGGATCGATGATGAGGGGAGGGTGTATATCTACTTCACCATTGCAAACATCATGGAATCCCTGCACTGTGCCAGCGAAAAGGCCTGTTTACTGCTTGCGGAGCTTCAGAAGACCGGGCTTATAGAAAAGAAGAGGCAGGGATGGGGCAGGCCTACGATCATATATGTTAAGGACTTTACCCGCCTTACCAAGGAAGTGAACAGTGAGAGCTCTCATATTTTCGATAACCGAAATTCATATGATTCGAAAATCGAAATCCTAGACCTTCGGAAATCGAAAGGGAATAAGACTAATAAGAATAAGACTGAGAATAATAAGACTATCCTATCCGGGGAGCCTGTGGATAACTCCCTGGTTGAGTTACAGGATAAGGATGAGGATGAGAGGAGAGAGTACCTTGAATTGCTCCATGACCAGTTGGCCCTTGATTACCTGTATGAGAAGTATCCATACGACAGGGATATCATAGAGGCTATCGTTGATCTCATCCTGGATGTCATCTTTTCAAAGCGTAAGACTATACGTATCGCAGGGGATGATAAGCCCGTAAAGGTAGTACAGTCACAGTTTCTTAAGCTAAACGCCTTTCATATAGAGTACGTACTCTCATGTATGAAGGACAACGGCACAAGGATCAGGAACATAAAACAATACCTGCTTGCAGCCATATATAATGCGCCTCTTACCATGAAAAGCTACTTCCAGGCGAGAGTGAACAATGATATGGCGGAGGGCAGGTTATAGGGAAAAGCAAGGAATCGTGAATAAACAGGAGGAGAACAAACATATGATAATACATTCAGAACAGCTCAAT
>JBGUQP010000340.1:0-2117 GCA_045131145.1 Lachnospiraceae bacterium
ACAACAATAAGGGCCGACCTTGCTCCGAAATGATATATACCGTATCCGGTTGCCGGAAGTAGTGCCAGAAGCACAAGTCCCATTATCTTTGATGTTGTGTATTTGCTTCTGACATGAGGCCCCGATGATACATTCAACAGATCGCTCACGACTCTTACCTCCTACTTTTTCTTCTTGGCAAGCATGATCTTACGCATTGTCTTTATGCTCTGTGTAAGCTGACGCTTGGCCGGACAGATATAGCTGCAGCAACCGCATTCACAGCACTCCATCCCGTTATATTTAAGAAACTTCTCTTCATCACCGTTCTCGGCAAAATCCGCAAGCCTTGCCGGTATTACCCTTCCGGGACATACATCCGCACATCTTCCGCAGTTGATGCATGCACTCGGTTCGTATTCCGCCACCTCGTCCTTTGTAAAGCAGGTTACGGCGGATGAGGTCTTAATTATGGGAACATCCAGGTCAAACATTGCAAATCCCATCATGGGCCCACCGGATATTACCTTCTCGGGAGTGGTCTTAAAGCCGCCCGACGCCTCGATAAGCTGTCTTACATTGCTTCCTATCGGAACAAGATAATTCTGCGGATTCCTGATGGCATCACCGGTCACGGTCACGATCCTCTCGGTAAGGGGACGCTTCTCTATGATCGCATGGTATATGGACACCACCGTATCCACGTTATTGACTATACATCCCGCATCTGCAGGCAGCATCGAAGAATTGATGGCCCTCTTTGTTGTTGCATATATGAGCTGACGCTCAGCCCCCTGCGGGTACTTGGTCTTAAGGGTCTTTACCGTGATCCTCGGTTCATTCTCGGTAAGTTCCTTAAGGTTCCTTATGCACTCAGGCTTGTTATCCTCAACCGCAAGGATTCCTTCCGCATGATCAAAGAGGCAGAGAATGATCTTAAGGCCTGCGACAAGCTTGTCCGGCTCCTCAAGCATACGCCTGTAATCCGATGTAAGATAAGGCTCACATTCCGAGCAGTTGACTATGCAGTAATATATCTTATCGGGATCCTTGGGGGACAGCTTCACATGTGTGGGAAATCCGGCTCCGCCCATTCCGACTATTCCCGCAAGCTTGATCGCATCGATCACATCCTGTTTGGTACAATCGTTAATGTCCTTCACGGGAAGAGCTTCCGCAGCCTCATAGAGCCCGTCATTCTCTATCATTATGGACTCAACCATATCACCGGTAGCAACCCTGTGCTTGCCGATCGATTTAACCGTTCCCGATACGGATGAATAGATATTGGCAGAAACGAAACCTCCGGCCTCGGCTATCATCTGACCGCATAATACCCTGTCGCCCTTCTTAACCAAAGGCTTGGCCGGTGCACCGATGTGCTGAGACAGCGGGAAAACCATTTCACCCTCGGGCATGAACCGCAGTATCGGCTTATCCTTGCTCAGTTCCTTGCCCTCATTGGGATGAACCCCGCCCTTAAATGTTAAACCAGACATAAGACCACCTCTTATATATGTATTCTAATTTTCGGAATCATCACTGTGTTCTTTTGACTCTTCACGTATCTTTCTGAAATGATTACTGGAGGTCATCCTGGGGTAAGCCCGAAGGATACGACCCTGCAGGATGCTGTTCCAGGACCTGCCGAGGGTTGCCTTGCTCGCAAGCTCTCCGAATCTTGTCTGCAGCTCACCGGCATATTTCGATCCTGCCGTAACTATCCTGTCCTTCCATACCGCCTGCGCCACCTCAAGACGCTTGCTGTACCGCTTAATGTAGTTGACTTCCTTGAGCCTAAGCCTTAAGGAGCCCATCCTGTTCTTAAGTTCTTCACCTTCAGAGTACAGTCTTGTCGATCTTATGTACTCCTCTATACCGTCAAGCAGGGCATCCATCTTCTCAAGCTGCTTCGATACATCGACTGCAGCTATTGTAGCCATGACAAAGTCGACCAGATAAATACAGGCAGCGATCGTTATCAGTATGTGTCCCACCTTCTCGGTAAAGAATCCTATCAGCCTGTCGGCGAAGGGTAGAATGATATTAAACAGGAGAAGCGATACAAAGCCCCAGGCAAGTGAACTCTTTAAACATATCCTGCCCCTGTAGTTGAACTTTTCTTCGGTATAGTCCCA
>JBGUQP010000341.1:0-12201 GCA_045131145.1 Lachnospiraceae bacterium
ATGGTCTTGTCAACTAAAATCCTAACACAGGATCAAGGTGCTTTCTTTATGTTTATTTTTATTTTCCTACAAAAACTTTACCCTAGCGGAAGGTATCTCCCTGCTTATTTACCTTTTTATCCCCCGGTTCATCCAAATAATATGGAGTGAAGCATAGTAGAATCTCTAAATCTGTGATATACTACCCGAGGGCGGGTCGGGGAACGTATCTTCCGGCTCATACAGCCCTTATGACAAATCAGAAGGAGATAACAGATGGAAGTAGTATGTCTTGACTTAGAGGGCGTTCTCGTCCCGGAAATATGGATAGCATTCTCGGAAGCAACGGGAATACCTGAGCTTAGGAAGACCACAAGGGATGAGCCCGATTACGATAAGCTCATGAAGTACAGGATCGGGATATTAAGCGAACACGGCCTCGGTCTAAAGCAGATACAGGATACGATAGCAACGATCGATCCCCTGCCGGGAGCCGGTGAGTTCCTTGATGAATTAAGGAGCCTGACCCAGGTGATAATCATCAGCGACACCTTTACCCAGTTCGCCGGACCCCTTATGAAGAAGCTCGGGTGGCCGACGATATTCTGCAACACTCTTGAGGTTGCGGATGACGGTAAGATAACCGGTTACAGGATGCGGTGTGAGAAGAGCAAGCTCACAACGATAAAGGCCCTCCAGTCCATGGGATTTGATACGATCGCATCGGGTGATTCCTTCAATGACCTTGCAATGATAGAGGCAAGCAGGGCCGGTTTCCTCTTTAGGACAACCGATCAGATCAGGAAGGATTATCCACAGTATCCTGCATTCACGGAATACAACGACCTGCTTGATGCAATAAAGAAGGAGCTGTCTTAGACGGCTCCTTCTTCTGTATTATGATCACTTATTTATTTGTCAGATCAGGCTCTCGGCGTACTCAAGTGCCTGTACAATATTGTCCTTGAAGTTCTCCCTTCCGGCAAAGTCAATAAATCCGGCCTTCTCAAAGGCTTCCCGGGGCTGTTCGTTCACATGGGAGAAGACAACCGTGATCCTGTCCTTTCTTGCTCCTTCAACAAGCTCGCGAAGCTTCCTCATGGCGCTTGCATCAACGGCGGGAACACTTCTCATCCTGATTACAATTACCTTCGTATACTTCTTGGGATTTATCTTAAGGAGCATATCGGATGCGGCAAAAAACATGGGACCGCTTATCTCATATACCCTTATGGCCTTAGGTATTGACAAAAGCTTCTCAGCCTCGCCATCCGTCACCTCAGGCTCCTCGATATACTTCCAGCTCCTGACATCGGCCGTATCCGACATCCTCTTCATAAAGAGTATAGCCGCCAGCACAACACCGTATTCTATCGCAACCACAAGGTCGAAGAAGACAGTAAGCAGAAATGTAAGGACCAGGACAACGATATCGCTCTTGGGCGCAGCCTTGCACAAATGGAAAAATGACGACCAGTCTGCCATGTTCGCAGCCACTATAAGAAGGACCGCAGCCAGCGTCGTAAGCGGTATCATCGATGCAAGAGGCATCATAACAACAAGAATGATGCTTAAGGTGATACAGTGGACCACTCCCGCTATCGGTGTGCGGCCTCCGTTCTTTACATTGGCAGCCGTTCTGGCGATGGCTCCGGTTGCGGGGATACCGCCGAAGAGACCCGAAAAGATATTTCCGAGACCCTGGCCTATTAGTTCGGCATTTGATTTGTGCCTGTCTCCTATCATACCGTCCGAAACAACAGCCGACAGGAGTGATTCTATACCGGCCAGTATTGCTATCGTAAGGGCCGGTGACATCAGATCGCTTACAAGATCGAAGCTTACCGCGGGAAGGTGAGGCAGAGGGAAGGAGGAATCAAGCTCCCCGTATACACTTCCTATAGTACTTACTCCATATTTAACATCCAGATCAAATACTGCAACGATCACCGTGGTGATAATGATGGCTATAAGCGAACCCGGTATTTTATCGGTCACCCTGGGCCATACAAGCATTATGACTATTGCCAGCAGGCCTATTAGTAGTGATGTTATGTTAACCGTAGATATATTTTTAAAATAAGCGATGATCTTGGGAAGGAATTCGGAAGGCACGCTTTCAAGCTTCAGTCCCAGGAAGTCCTTAAGCTGTCCCGTAAAAAGTGTCACCGCAATACCGCAGGTAAATCCGGTTGTTATTGTATAGGGTATGTATTTTATCAGAGAACCGAACCTGAATATACCCATGATCACAAGCATGATACCGGCCATGATAGTGGCTACGATAAGACCGTCCGTTCCGTACTTTGCTACTATGCCGTAGATGATCACGACAAAAGCAGCGGTAGGTCCTCCTATCTGTACCCGGCTCCCGCCGAATACCGCTATAAAGAATCCGGCTATAATGGCCGTGTAAAGGCCCTGCTCCGGTCCCACTCCCGATGCAATGGCAAGGGCGATCGATAAGGGAAGGGCTATTATCGCGACTATCACACCGGATATGACATCCCTTATTATCTGCTGCCCCGTCATATCCTTTAGCACATCAAGCAGCTTAGGCTTCAACTCATCCATTCTTTTTCTCCTCATTTTTACTTTTTCCGATCAAACCGAGATATTATATCAGATTGATTTTTCTTCGTAAAGGAAGCATCCCAAAAAATGTGCTTCATTTTACCAAAAATAATGTCACAAATCCATATATATATGCTAAAATAATATATCTATATATTTTTTAGAGTTTTTTTATTATTTGGGAGATCAGAATGCGACGATACGTTCAGATGCTCACAAGTACGTGGGACAACAAGTATCTTGCTTCCCTTGTGAGGGGGATAAGCCGTCGGTTTGCAGACGAGGATATAGGTCTGCATATTTTTAATGCATATGATGAAGTCTTTGAGAAGGACTTCTACAAACACGATAAAGAGATCTTCGAACTCCCCTCCCCCGGTAATTATATAGGAATGATCGTCGTCTTCAACAGTGTTGATGCGGCCAATGACATACATTCCCTCGTATCACGCTTCCGTAATTCCGGGAGGCCGGTCATAACAATAGACCAGCATTCCGAGGGAGCATCCTTTTACGGGCTTGATAATTACCAGTCCATGTACAAGATAGTCGACCACCTTGTAACAGCCCACAGCTGCCAGACTCTTAATTATGTGGGAGGACCGGCAGGCAACGAGGAGAATATCCTCCGCTACAAGGCTTACGAGGACTGTCTTAAGGCTCACGGGATCACAATAGATGAGCGCAGGGTCCGTCACTACAGGTTTGTTGTGGAGGACGGTCAGGAAGCATACAGGGAATTCAAGAAGATGGGGCTCCACCTTCCCGATGCCGTTGTGTGCGCCAATGATAACATGGCCTACGGCTACAGCCTGGAGGCTCAGAAGGATGGCTACTCGGCGCCCTGGAACTTCAGGATAACAGGTTTTGACAACACAGACAGAGGACAGCAGTTCCTTCCTTCCATCACAAGCGTTAACCGGAACTGGGAACAGCTGGGATATGATTCCGCCGATGGTCTTCTGTCAATGGCGGACGGCGGTCCCTTCATAGAAGAACATAACACCATAGGTTACGTTAAGATAAACGAATCCTGCGGATGTGCCCACGGTGAGAGAAGCCTTCGCAACGACTATATGGAGATACTGAACAACCAGAGTCTTGCCAGGGTAAGTACCCACCGCCAGGATGCGGCCAGGAAGATCCTATGTTCCGCTCCCAACCTTGACAAGTTCAAGAAAGCCCTGTATGAGAGCAATCAGGTCCTTGGTATCTCAGGTTTTGCGGTATGCTTAAACGAGAACTTCTTCAATCCCGACCTTGGCACCGAGGAGCTAAGGTTTACTAAAACAGTGACCGGTTTCATGCAGGGAAGCAGCGAGATCATCGACACGAAGGACAACCTCCTTCCTGCTGCTTACGCCCTCGATAACAACACCAACTATATATTCTCCTGTCTCCATTTCACCGACTATACCTTCGGCTACTGCGTCATGCCCTTTATCGAGGATCTTATAATCCGCGGTGAGCACAGGGCCCTTATGGAGAGTCTTTCCTTAGCCCTCATGAACATCAAGCATCATCTTGCCCTTGATGTAATGAACGAAAGGCTCAGGACCCTCTATATCCAGGATACCCTGACAGGCCTCTATAACCGTTTCGGATACAGGGATCTGGGTTCTGACTTCTTCGATAAATATGCGGGATTAGTCTTCGTTGTATATGCTGACCTTGATAACCTTAAGAAGATAAATGACAGATACGGACACAGCTATGGCGACATGGCGATAAAGGCACTGGCCGATGCCCTGAAAAAAGCCTTCTCACAAGAGGATATCAAGGTAAGGATGGGCGGTGACGAATTTATCGTAATAGGAAGGTTTGAATCGGCCGCAAAGCTTGAAGTACAGCGGGATATGATAAACTCCTGTCTTATAGATTTCAGCAGGGAGAGTGATTTCCCTTTAACAATAGGTGCCTCGATAGCTTATGTGTATAACGATCCGGATGATCCGATGGACATCGAAGCTTTGGTCCATGCAGCCGATCAGAAGATGTATGAGATAAAGCAGGTCCACCACAACAGAAGGGCAACCGACCCTGATTAAGAAAAGATACGGATGATCAATCCCAATCATCCGTATCTTTTTTATTTACCTGTTTTAATATCCTGTCATACTGGTCATACATTTTCTGGGTCTCGTTCTCGAGCAGGTAGTAATGCATGATGTAGGGGACCAGCAGTACAAGCAGGATCCCGATAAGGGCCAGAACATATATCTCGCCCGAGACTATATAGGCTGCCACGCATATAAATACAAGCAGGGCAAAGAGTACGGTCACGATAAGGTGTATCAGGCGTTCATGCTGGAAGAAACCTATCTGGACAAGGTGCTCGTCATGCACGGCCTTCCAGTCGGTCTTATCATCATTGTTTGAGAGGACTTTATCTATCCTCTTTCTGTATCCGAGTATTCTCTCTTTCATATGGATCTCCGTATCATAAGGTTTTCATCCAAAATGACTTTTATTCAAACGTCAGGTGGTAGCGATGCATCATAACACCGTCAATAACCACATCCTCCATAAAGGTAAATCCCAGTTTCTTACAGATATGAAGGGATATATCGTTTCCGGGAACTATAAAACAGTTCAGGCTCTCAAGATACAGCTCGTCCCTTGCATAATCAATGGCTGCGCTTAAGGCTTCCTGGGCATAGCCCCTGCCCTGGCGGTCCTTTTCTATAACATATGCAAGTTCTGCCTCAAGGTAACCCGCCCTGTTGGTAAGGCCGGCCCTGCCCACTATCCTTCCCGTATCGTTCTCTACAACGATCCACAGGCCGTACCCATAAAAACCGTACTGATATTTAATGTAATCCCTGGTGTAGACGATCTCCTCATCCCTGTCTTCGTAGAGGGGTTCGATGAAATCCGTAATGCCCGGACCTGCATATATCTCATACAGTCTGTCCACATCTTCAACCCTTATCTCCCGAAGCGTCAGCCGGTCTGTCTTTAAAACAGTCTTTTCTTCATCCGTCATCTGTTGTGCTCCAGCATAAACTGAACGAACTCCTTCTCCGGAAGGGGCCTTGAGAAATAATAACCCTGTATGTATTCACATCCAAGATTTAAGAAACGGTTTAAGGTCTTCTCCTCCTCAACCCCTTCGACAAGGATATCCTTCTTCATCTCATGGAGCATGTTGACCGTGTTCTTGATGACTATCCACATCTGGGGATCGTCCATCTCGTCAACGAAGCTCTTATCCAGCTTGACAATATCTATCGGAAGTGACGTCACACGCTTTATGTTGGAATATCCTGTACCGTAATCGTCAAGCGAGAACTTAATACCCTTCTCCGAAAGCCTGTTGACGTTCCTGTCCACCATGGACGGGTCAAAATCAGCCGCCGTCTCTGTTATCTCAAGATTTATCCTGCTCACGTCAAGTTCATACTTATCAAGCGTATTAAGGACCTTATATACAAGATCTGTTTCCACACACTGGGCCACCGAGAGGTTTATCTCCATACACTCAAGTCCCATCTTCTTAAGATCGGCATGTGCCATGAACTTACATACCGCATCCAGGACGTAATCCCCTATCTGATGGATGGCTCCCGAAGCTTCGGCTGCGGGGATGAAAAGTCCCGGCGATACAAAGCCGTACTTGTCATCAATAAGACGGATAAGGGCCTCGGCCGAAACGAACTTCATCTTCTTTGCCGAATAGATGGGCTGGTAATACATCTGAAACTTTCCGTGTTCTATCGCGGATGCGATGACATCATCAAGCTCACTCCTTAACTTGAAATCATCACTGTTTATCACTTCGGCCAGAAGTACCGAACGTTTATCCTGGTCAAATACCTGTTTGATCGTTCCGTCGAAATTGACGATGCCCTCGTAGTCATCTATATCCTCGGGACACCTTACAACACAGCTTCTGCAGTCAAGCTCAGCCTTAAAATGCTGGATCTCAAAGGGTTTATTGAGGCCGTCAACGATCGAGGAGGCAGCGGTTGATATAACTTCCATATCAAGCTCGCCGGTCACTATGGTAAAGGTACCGTTCTGAAGATAATACACATCGCTCTTGAGCTTATAGATATTGCAGGTCCTGGTTATCCTGCTTCCCACATCCTTAAGCATCGCATTGAACCTGTCCATTCCCAGATAAGTCCTCAGAATACCGCTGTTAACGATACTTATATATATCACCCTGAAGGACCGCCCTGTCTTGAATGACTTTTTCAAGGCTTCAAGAGAAGCGTTGTAGGACTGGACACCGCTTAATGGATCAAGGAATTCCTCACCCCTCTGAAGAATGGTCGATATGATAAGAACAACGATAGCCGAGCCGAACATCTCGATAAGAAGGTTAGGTATAAAGAGCTGCAGGAAAACGGTCAGAAGACTTACCGGCAGCTGGCTCATAAGGGCAAAAAGCTTGTCCCCCGTAAGCAGGCGGCGATACCTTAACATGATAATACTGCTCGCAATAATATAAGCGATCCCTATGATATATATGATCACGCTCCCGTAGCCCCTGTGATAATTGAGTTCCTCATCAAAATAGAAAATGAGCCGTGTGAAAGGATTGCTCAGTACAAGAAAGATACTGATCCCGCAGGGTATAAGAATATAAGCAAACCTCTTTACATTTCTTACATAGATATGCCATACGCCGATATAGGAGATCACATACAGAACATATATCAGCGGACTTATATTGCGAGTTATGAAATAAATATAGTTGATGAAGGCACGTAAGCCGGTATTGTCATTGGTAATCTCAAATACCGGGCCGAACATGCTGGCCAGAAGATCCGTTACGGTCGAGACTGCGATACAGGCGAGCAGGATGACATAGAGACGGTTGGACCGTCCTACATACATCTTCCTTGCAATTATGGCAACAGCAAGGATAGCCAGTATTATCAGTGCGCATATGTCATAATTCAGCAATCCCATAACATCTCTCCCTGATCATATGTAAATATTTCCTGCCGATCATCAGTCCCCGGTTATCCGGATGATTTTACCTTAAAGATCAACGTGCGGGCTTAACCGTCACCGTCTTTACTATCCTTAATCCGTTGGACAGTTCGGATACTATATCAAGCGTATATTTTTCCCCGTAAACGAGTTTTTGTGCATCTGCTGCCGTAAGAACGAATACTCCGCTTGCAGCACTTACCTTTTTTCCGTTCGGGAGAAGTTCTCCCTTGTTAAGGAAGGTCATCTCAAACAGGCTGCTGTCATCTCCGTTAAGGCTGAAATCATCTATTGTGACCGAAGGGAATGAAGTCATTTTCGGTGTGTAGACGATACAGGTATTCTCGACATCGGACAGTTTTATCCTGCCGCTCGCCCCCAGCTTATATACTGCGGCGGGATCCTTAACATATTTGACTCTCACGGCCTTCTTAACAGGGGCCCGCCATGTGGACGAGGTAAATACCAGCTTCTTGCTGCCGCCCTTGAACCCTTCTTCTGCAGTGAGCAAGACTGCGCTTTTGTCACTGTTAAAGGCTATGGTCATCTTATTGTCTTCACACATGACTTCGGTATCTTCCGGAAGACCCGGGTGGGTAAGTGATATCTCAGCCCTGTCAATCCCGCCATATACAGTTGTCTGTGCAGGTTTTATCTCGGGGGCCGTATTCCTTACGGAAACATTTAAAATGTAGGTCACGTAGCCGTATTCGGCAAACTCAATATCAAAAATGACTTTTTTGTTTATCGCAGCGTAGTTGGAAGCGTCGAGACCGACGGGAGTCAGGATAAGCTTACCCGAATCCCTGTCATAGGAGAGGATATCGTAATATGGCCTCCCGGATTTTTCCCTTTCATCGACCGATTCTTTCGTAAGAGAGAGGCTCTTGATCTCTTCCGAAGCCGAAACCGTATATTCGGCGCAGACCTCATCCGTACCCATGGTATAGAAGAGGTTGGATGTATGGTCCTTTACTATCCTGAGTGTCGGCTTGGTCCTCGGATCCGGAGATATCTTATCACCGTCATAAACGGGGATCTTGAATACAAAGGGATTGTTAAGGGCTCCGGAAGTCTTGTACATCTCATACATCTTGGAGCTTTCCGAAACCGGTGCCGAAACATTCTGCATATACTGGTGCCAGTAGGCCTTCTTGACCACGTTGTATTTTTCAAGGTAGGGCGTATCCTGGCCTGCCATGATATAGTTCTTCGAATCGAAGGTGGCTCCCCCGAGGAGTGACTTGTATCTGGTGTCCCAGCCCTGCTTCTTGGCATAGGAAAGCCCGTTCGTAAATATCTGGGTGTTGGTGCTTCCGTTCGCCTGAACGTTGAAATAGTTGTAGTACCCTTCATATCCGCTGTAATTCCCGGAAATTAGAGGAGATGTTCCCTGACCCTGCTCCTGATAAACCCTTACCGCCAGATGGTAGGGGCTCACCTTAAGGCTGCTCCCTATCTTATAGAAAGCCTCCGCATAGGTCATTCCCTCACCGGGTATGCTGCCCTTCATGAAGGTGTTGTTGAGCACACTCTGTACGCCTGCCTGCGTATGGTACGATTCGTTATAGGTCAGCTGTTCGAACATGAACATGTTTTTCTCCGACCCGACGAAATTGGCAGGATTCATATAGTAGGCAAGCCCTTCCTTGGACACATAGTACCAGTTGGAGTCATATCTGCCGTTTCTGTATTTCTCATCCGCCGTCTTATATATGAGATTCCTCTCTTTTGTTTCAAGCTGGGCATTTAAGGCCTCATCAAGGCTTGTTCCCACCTTCTGGGGAACAAAAACCCAGTTGGGATGCGAATAAAGCACCTTAAAGAGCTTGTCCCTGTAGCTGTCCGGGAAGCTGTATACGGACTTCATCGCCCGCTCCGGAAGCGTTGATGTCCCTCCTGCCCTGTCGGAACCCACCGAAGCACCATAGCCGTATCCGTTAACCTTCTTTTCCCAGGCAAGATAAGCTTCATCCACGCATATGAACCTGTCCATGGGAACGTATCCGTATGACTCTTCAGCCCCTGTAAAGGCACCTGCGAAAAACCAGTATTTTCCTTCGGCAAATACCGCTTCCTTTAGATAGAGTGTAGTACCGCTTCTTAATATGGCGACAGCCTCAGAATCACCCGATGCTTCCCTTCGCAGGGGATATTCATCACACAGGTAGAGGACACCCATAATGTTCCTGTTATTAAGGGTCTTATTTATGGCAACACAGAGGTCGGAATATTCCGTATCGGTTCCCTCATCCTCTGTTAAGTCCGATGTTGAATCCTGTGTTATGTAAACCTCGTCCGAAATAAGCTCATTACCTGCATTCTCCGCTGATATCAGCTCATTTTCTTTCTGATCTTCGGTTAACAATTCCTGTGCACCAAAAACAGGGCCTGCATTAAATAGGCCCGTAAATACAGCCGCCGCTGCAATAACGGCAATGATCCTTCTTATCTTCATATTTTACCCCCTGTTTATATACTCCTTAACATATATCGGCATCATCGAATATTTCCTTCACCCTTAATAGCCTTCTTATGCTCATACATGACCGCATCGGCCCGCTTAAACACATCATCACAGTTCTTGTCAACTCCCGGCTCGAAATCCGCAATACCTACTGCGAAGGATACGTTTGAAGCATCGGACGGATCGTAATTCACGGCCGTCATCCGGGCCATCAGACCGCTTATATATTCTTCTCTTGCCGCGTAGTCATCATTCCTGATAATGGCAACAAATTCGTCACCGCCGATCCTGAATACCGGACTGCGCTTAAAGGTCGTACATATGAGACGGCAGGCATTGATAAGAAGCTTGTTTCCTTCATCATGACCTATATTGTCATTTATGTACTTAAGGCCGTTAACGTCGCATACAACAATGGAAAACTCAGGGGTACCTCCTGATTCTATCTCCACATTTATCCTGTTCTTGGCAAGCTCAAAGGCATTCCTGTTTTTAACTCCCGTAAGGGCATCCGTATTGGCATCCCTTAAGGCCTTATCAAGCCGCTGCGCAAGCTCTGTTGTCTGCTTCTTTATTACGGTGAGCAGTGTCTTTACAAGCTGGTTGACATCAACCGGCTTGCTTATGTGATCGTTCATCCCGGCTTCAAGCAGCGCCGCGAAATCACTCGTGTCAGTCCCCGCCACCATGGCTATTATCGGCACGGTTCTGGCATCGTTACGGGCCCTGGATCTTATCTCCTTGGTCACCGTTATGCCGTCAAGAACAGGCATTGCCACATCCATGAGGATGGCATCGAAGGTGTTTTCCTTGGATGCGTCAAACAGCGAAAGGGCAACCAGTCCGTTCTCGGCAGGCGTTACAACAGCGCCCTCGTTGATAAGCATGGTACGTGCTATCTCCATGTTAAGCTCGTTGTCTTCCGCAACAAGGATATTGGTGCCTGCAAGTCTGGCACCGTCTTCCTCCCTATTTTCATGCCCGGAGAAATTATATACCTCAAACGGGATCGAAACAGAAAACCTGGTTCCGTGCTTAAGCTCGCTCTCAACCCTTATGCTACCGCCCATCAGCTCGATATAGCTCTTGGTTATACTCATACCTATACCCAGGCCTTCACCGACGCCTTCCTTCTCGGTCGTGAACTCCTCAAAGACGTGGTCAAGGTACTTATCGCTCATTCCGACACCGTTATCTTCTATCTCAAGATTGTATACTGCGACCCCTTTTTCCTTATCAAAAGATCCGATTTCCTCATACAGCCTGAAAGTCACGCTCCCGCCTTCCGGTGTGAACTTGACTGCGTTGTCCGCAATGTTAAGGATGGCCTGTCTTAAATTAAGCTCATCACCTATAAGATTGGGATGGATGATTATGCCGATATCCTTGATAAAGTTAAGGCCGGCCTCACCCGAGAGTCTTGCCACGATACCCGTAAGGCTGTCGATAAAGTTGTTCATGTTAAACTGGGCCGTCTGGATCCTGACCATCTTGTTTTCGGTCCGGTCAAGATCAAGGACATCATTTACCAGCTCAAGAAGGATCTTGGCAGTGGAATCGACCTCTTCAAGATACCCCCTTATCTTCTCTTCATCGGTCAGGGATGACTTGGCCCGTTCGGCAACATTGATAATGGTATTTATAGGACTCCTGATTGAATTGGACATCCTTGCAAGGAACTGGTTCTTGGCCGACAGGGCATGCTCTGCCTCCCTTGTCTTCTCGGTAAGCTCGTCCGTCTTGACGGTAAGCTTCTCATTTAATGCCATAAGTTCCCTGCCCCTCTCGACATTAACGGCATTAAGCATTCTTATAAGGGCTATGGTCGTAAGCAGAAGGATACCGAAAGCATAGGTCAGGAACCTCTGGTACTTTATCGACAGGGTGAGCTGCTGGTAAATACTGTTGTATCTGTTGTCAACAGCCTCTATCTCATCATCAAGGAAGTCATCGGAATTATTATGAATCTTTTCTTTTGAATTTTCGTAGGCGTTGGAAAATACAAGCTCCCTGGCAGTCTGAAGCTGATCCTCGGAGGCAAGCTGCTTCTCATAGGTGGTAAGCTCATAATACAGGATCTCATCGGGCAGCTGGCCGCTGTCAAAAAGACCCCATCCCAGACAGGCCAGAGCCATGGCGTGATACTCGGTCATCATAAGCTCGTCCGATTCCTTCTTGGCCTTGGCAAGCTTGCTGTCGGCGGTAACCTGGGTCCCGGTCTCTTCAAGAAGATGAAG
>JBGUQP010000342.1:0-5592 GCA_045131145.1 Lachnospiraceae bacterium
AACTGCGTATATAACAACCGAAATGATAAATGCTGCCGCAGATACAAAAATAATGTACCGGGAACCGATCAGCATGCTTATGACATATTGTATCAGTACCGCTCCAGCACAGGCTGTTCCTATCACCCTTCCCCTGTGCTCACTTCTACCGAGTGCAAGTGACAACCGGTAGTAGGAATAGCCTCCCAGATACCCATATGCCAGGGTAAATATAAGGGCTGCAGCAGTTATCAGCATACTGTCCCTTGAGCTTATCAAAAGAGAAACACTTGCCAGCATAACCGCTGTATCCGCATACAGGAAAAACTTATCTTTCCTCTTATTCCCCAAAAAGCAGGCGATCAGCGGAAAGCTCAGGAAACCCAGGGCTTTGAAGATATCCGTAAGATAATGTACTCCCAATCCGCTTATCTGTGAGATATGATCATCGCAAACAGCCATCATCTCCATATAGCCCAGCAAAAACATGCAAAAGCTTACTGCCGCCAAAACAGTTCCCTTCTCAATCTGCCTGCCGTTCTCCATATTTCCTTTTTGACCCCCAATCTTTCCGGAACATTTCTTTATCTGATCTATGCTTTCCCGGCCCGGATGCAGTTCAAAAACAGCTATCCTCCGTTCCCTGCTGTTAACGATTCCGACGCTTAAAGTATACTATACAGAAACACCAAACACAAGCGAGCCGGGCGATACGTCCCCTGACTCACTGGAATTAATCGGGGAATTACTCTATAATATAAAAGGATATGATATCGTCCCGATGATCTGTAATATAAGGAAACTCCGATGAAAAACGAAAACAGGGAAAAATTGAAAGAATGCATGGAGCAGCTTAAGGCTGACAGGAAGGAAAGGCTTAAAACCTACAGGAAGTGGATGATGCACAGCATCTTCGGCAATTTCGGTTTAAGGAAACTTGATTCCGAAATACGCAGGCGCCGCATAGTAAGGGATATCCTCATCGTCCTGATGGCGGTATGCAGCACAGGCATTTACTGGCTGTGCTTCCTTGATGCCAATGTGCCGGAAGCGGCATCCGTCTTCCTCTTCATTTTCTATCTTTTGCCCATAGCCTTTACATCTATCGTTTACGGCTGGTACGGCGGGATCCTCTGCTTTACGCCCTTCTTTGTTGTTGCCGTGATCCTTTCACCCGGCAACGCCTATTTCCTCTTCTTCCACCTGGTCGCCATATATGTCTTCAGCTATATCAAGGCCAAGGGACTGTGTTCGGGCCTGATACGCACCATTATCACAGGGCTTGTTTCGGGGCTTTTCATTTCCGCGGTCTATTACCTTATATTTGTTCTTATAGCAGGAGAATCATTCTCTGAGGTCAACGCCGCCTCAATGCTCATCCATCTGTGCAATATCGTTCCCCAGTCGGTACTTATCTGCCTCTTTATCCACTGGTTCAGCTCCGACAAAAGGAAGGACTTCCGCAACCGCATAGGCTATGCCGAGACATCGCCAATGTCCGTAATGCGGGAGGAAGGCACCTCCTTAAAGAAGGGATACCGGGGCTTATCAGGCAAGATATTTGCCATCCTTCTTATTGAGGCTGTGTTTATGGGCGTTGCAGCGGCTTTTTTTGCAAACAGCCTGGTCCCCAAGATGATGGAAAGATACCGCCAGGAGCACGCTGCATCAGTCATAGAATCCACTCAGGATGGCACTCCGTCAGAAAAGCCGTCAACAAGGCCCTCAAGGAAACCCGATTCCGTTTATGGCGACCTGTCGCAGATGGTCGGCTTCAATGATGCATTTGAAGCGGCAAGGGAGCATGCGATGCATGACCGGTTCGCCTTTGACGATCAGGGAATTGCCTTTGACTTAAAGCTTATCATGCTCCTTCTGTGCGTCATCCACCCGATCGTCCTTGTGGCCAATTACGTCGGACAGATGCTGATAGTCAAGCCCATAGTCAGCATCACCGGGATCATGGATAAGTTCGATGACGAGGAAGAACAGCGTCTCCTGGTCGAGAAGGAGCTGTCTGAACTTACAATAAACAGTGAGGATGAGATAGAGTCACTCTACAAGGTCATCTACAGGATGTCGAGCGAACTCAACAGCTACATAGATGATATGAAGCGTGAACAGCAGCTTAAGGAGGACCTGCGTGTGGCCAAGGCCTCATCCGAAGCAAAGTCAACCTTCCTGTCCAATGTATCCCACGAGATAAGGACTCCCATCAACGCCGTGCTCGGAATGGATGAGATGATCCTTAGGGAAAGCAACGATAAGGAGATACTTAAATACGCCGCCGATATAAAGAATTCAGGCAAGACCCTCTTAAGCCTTATTAACGACCTGCTTGACTTTTCCAAGATTGAGGCAGGCAAAATGGAGATAATCCCCGTTGAATACGAATTAAGTTCGACAATAAACGACCTTATTAATATGGTGCGCAGCAAAGCCGAGGATAAGGGCCTTGAGCTTAACGTAAACGTTGATTCCCAAATGCCCCATGTCCTTATGGGTGATGAGATCCGAATAAAACAGTGCATACTCAACATCCTCAATAATGCCGTAAAGTACACGCAGAAGGGCTCGGTCACCATGTCCGTTTCTTACAGGAAGCTTACAGATAATGAAGGGACCATGGAAGATGCTTCTGATGCCTCAATACCTGCGGGGAATGCAGAGCCGGCGGGCTTACCTGAGAAAGGGAACAGGGACAAAATAGCCCTCTGCATAAGGGTTAAGGATACAGGCATCGGTATTAAGGAGGAAGACCTTAAGAAGCTCTACTCTCCCTTCGAACGTATTGAGGAAGAGCGGAACCGTAATATCGAGGGAACCGGCCTTGGCATGAGCATAGTCAAGCACCTCCTTGATATGATGGGGTCAAGGCTCAACGTAGAGAGTGTCTACGGGCAGGGGTCCGACTTTTCCTTTGAGGTAACCCAGAAGGTCATAAACTGGGAACCCATAGGTGACTTTAACGAAACTTATATTAAATCGCTTGAGAGCATCAAGCGCTACAGGGTAAGCTTCATTGCCCCCGATGCCCACATCCTGGTCGTTGACGATACGCCGATAAACCTCTCGGTTATTAAATCCCTCCTTAAGGAGACACTGGTGAATGTAGATACCGCGACAAGCGGGGCCGAGTGCCTTGATAAGATAAAGACCGCAAGCTACGACATCATCTTTATGGACCAGAGGATGCCCGAAATGGACGGGACCGAAACCCTGCATGCGATGAAGGCCATGACAAAGGAGGAAAATCGCAGTTACGATGCACCGGTCATCATCCTGACCGCCAATGTGATCGCGGGAGCCAGGGAACAGTTCATAAGCGAAGGCTTCAACGATTACTTAAGCAAGCCCGTTGATGCAATAAAGCTTGAGCACATGATCGCTTCCTACCTGCCCTCCGGCAAAGTCATGGAACCCCCGGAAGAAACGGAGGAATGTTCGGATGAGACCGCAGACGACGGGAACGGCAGTGAGGGCAAGGCCTTCATGGATGATTATGCCGCAATAAAGGGAATAGATATCGATGCGGCATTGAAGAACTGCTTAAATGCGGATATACTAAGGAATACAGTCCATGATTTTTATGTATATTACGAAACCGGCTCCGGGAAGATAAAGGATATGTGGGAAGCCGGAAACATAAAGGACTACACCGTAGCGGTACATGCTCTTAAGAGTTCGGCAAGGCTTATAGGGGCCATGGATCTAAGCAAGATGGCCGCAGGGCTTGAGGACTGCGGAGACCGGGAGGATACAGAAGCGATAAACGAAGGCACTCCCGCCCTTCTTAATAAATACTCATACTACCATGACAGCCTGGCCTCACTGTTTAATAAAGAGGACGAAGCCGAAGATGACAGGGAGATGATCGATCCCGCCGCCCTTTTAGAAGCCTACGGGGCGATAAAAGAGGCCGTGGATGCCTTTGACTTTAACACGGCGGATGAACTTGTGGGGATGCTTAAGGAATACCGGCTGCCGCCGGAGGAAGAGGCCCGATACGGGCGGATATGCGGCATGATCACAAGGCTTGACAGAGATGCGATTTTGGAGGAGCTGAATAATGGATAAGAAAGTACTGATAATCGGACAGGCGGGATTTATGATGAACGCCATCGTAAACGGGATAAAGAAGGCTGAATACGAGGTTGAGAAGACTGAGGCTGCGATCAACGTGATAGACAAGATCGAGCCGCTGCCAAGGCTTATTATTCTCTACCTTGATTCAAACAACATATCGGACAGTCAGTTCCTTATATACCTCAAAGATCTTGTACTCGAAAAAGAACTGCGGTTATTCCTGGTCGGTGAACCCGAGGAAGTTGAAGAAGTTAAGGGAATAGTTCCCGAAGAAGCGATCCATAAGGTGATGCTGCGGCCCCTTAACGTTAATGACCTTGTTTCCGAGCTCGATGAAGCCGTAAGGCAGGGAACGGAGGCCGAGGCCAGGAAGAAGATCCTCATTGTGGATGATGACCCTACAATGCTTCGTATGATAAAGTCACTCCTTGGCGATAAATACCTTGTATATGTGGCAGGCTCGGGGATGAATGCCATCACCTTCCTTGCTACAAACAAGGTAGACCTTATTCTCCTTGATTACGAGATGCCCGTTATCTCGGGCGCCAAGGTGCTTGAGATGATAAGGTCGGAAGTATCCACCCAGGATATTCCGGTCATGTTCCTAACCGCCAAGAATGACAGGGAGAGCGTGATGCAGGTCCTTGCCCTGAAACCCGAGAAGTACCTCCTTAAGACCATGCCTCCGGAAGAATGGATGCAGAATATAGATGAATTCTTCAGTCGCTGACAGGATCAGATTTATTATCTTTCCGCTTTTGGCAGATGCCTGTTTGCATAAGAAAGCCCCGATCATAAGACCGGGGCTTGAATCATATTTAACACAATTATTTCAGAAACCCTTGTTAACAGGTCATGCCTTACCATGCTCAAGGGCAAGTGTCCTTGTGGTGATATCGCAAACCTCCGAAGGTCCGTAGTACTGGATAGCACCGGGATATGTGAAGCTTGTCTTAACAGCCCACTCATCTCTCTTGCTTGCGAAATACTTGAAGGGTGCTCCGTCAAGCTCAACCAGAGCCTTCCTGATAACGGGCTTGTCTTCACCGTTCCTTCTCTCGATGTTCATCATCTTGGTGATGGGCATACCGCCTGCATTCCACTCTTCAGCGGGAGCTGACAGGTTACTAACCTTCGAAAGATATCCGGTGTAACCGTACTGGATAAGCATGAATGCATTGTATCCGAGTGAGTAGCAGTAATCGGCATCGAAGTTTGAAGGGAATGCGCAGCGTCCTTCATATCCGAAGAAGTGATGCTGGGCACCGAACTTACCCTTGAAGGTGCCGGCTGCCTTCCTCTTGTCAAGCTCGTTCTTAACCATCTCGGAGAAGAGCTTCTCGGACTCGATAAGTGATACCTGTACGTTACCGTGAGGATCTCTCTCAAGGAAGAGCCGCTGCTGGATACCCTGAGGAAGGATATCGAATACCTTGAATGATTCTGCCGTAAGGCCCTTCTTGATGAAGTCATATTTAGCATTCCAGTCGGGAAGTGCGTTGAACTCTTCGGTTTTCTTGCCTGCAA
>JBGUQP010000343.1:0-2141 GCA_045131145.1 Lachnospiraceae bacterium
GTGCTTCCGCTCCTGGCATCGTCGGATGCGGTATTCTCAAGCATGCTTGAGAAGATATTCGATATTGATCTTGATTTTTTCCGCACAGCAATTGGAATAGTCGTGATGATAACATGTGTTTTCTTTATTTCCTACGCCCTCATCTGCCGGTTGAGCGACAAGAGCAGCTTCCTTGACGTTCCGGTACCCGATAAACGTACCAAAAATCCGCTGACGGCCATCACGATAAGCGTTGTCATGCTCATTGTTTACGGCCTCTACTGTGCCATTCAGGTAATCTACCTCTTCATGGGCTACGGAAGGCTGCCCGAGGGCTACACCTACGCCGAATACGTGCATGAGGGCTTCTACCAGCTGGTTTTCGTCTGCATAATCAACCTCATCCTGGTCCTTTTATGCCGCAAGTATTCCAGGGAAAACATCATATTAAAAGTCATGCTCACCCTGATATCCGCCTGCACCTTCATCATGATCTTCTCATCAGCCTACAGGATGATGCTCTATATCGGTGCATACGGGCTTACCTTCCTGCGGCTATACGTTTTATGGGCACTTGTCGTTATAGGACTTGCCATGTCCGGAACCTGCGTATACATTTATTATTCCGGCATGCCCTTTTACAAGTACTGTCTCATGGTCCTTACCTTGGCCTGGGCTGTCTTTGCCCTTGCAAGGCCGGATTACCATATTGCGAAGTACAACCTGACGCATGATTTTGCAAGGGATGAGCACTACATTATGAACAGCCTGTCTGCGGATGCGGCTCCCGCCGTCTACATGTATGCAAATGATGACGAGCTTGCCAATGATTACACGCAGCGTGTGTTGTCAAAAAAACAGTGGCACAGGACTTACCCATGCCACTATGTTGACGGAAAATATGAAATGCCGAAAATGAACTTCCGAACCTTCAATTACTCGCTCTATATTATGAAGAAACTGCATGATTGAGGCTATTAAAAATGCTGACCCCACGGCACTGTGCCAACCCTAAAGGACTGGCTTAAAGTCGAAAAACCGTCCCCGTGGCGCACATGAAGACAGAAGAACCGTCCCCGTGTCTTCCCGTGCCAAAAGAACCGTCCCCGTGGCACGATCCCCGAGTCACAGGTCCTTTAGATAGAAGCTGTCCATGGCACCGTGGACGGCTTCGTTGCGGTTATCCACGGCAGTGTAGCCCGACCTTTCATATATATGAACTGCCGCGGCAAGGCACGTGTGTGTCTCAAGGTATATCCGCTTATAGCCAAGCGCTCTGGCCTTGTCTTCGATGAAGCGGATCATCTCATAGCCGCGCCCCTGCCCGGTATAATTCTCATCAAGGTAGAGCTTCTGCAGCTCACAGCAATTGGGATAACCGTCATATTCGGCGATACCTATACCGCCGACCGGCTTATCCCCATCAAGAAGGACATAATAAGCCCTGCCGGGAGAATCATAATACTCAGACAGGTGATCCAGGGCTTCGTCATAATACGCAGTTCCCGGTATATCAAGCTTAAACCTCTTTAGCGTTGAACGTATGAGTTCTGCAAGTGAACTGTCATATTGAGCTGTCAGCCGTTTATACTCACACATTTTCCGGATTGCTCTTTCTGTCGGGGATTACAAAATCGGGATGCTCACCCAGCCAGGCCGTCTGCGGCATGCATGAGAGCATCGATATATCTTCATCACTTAATTCAAAATCAAACACGTTAAGGTTATCCAGCATATGTTCCTTGGATGAAGCCTTCGGGATCGGAAGGATCCCCTTCTGCAGCAGGAACCGGATATTTATCTGCTGAATGCTCCTTCCGTACTTTTCGGAGAGGCGGACAAGGATGGAATTGCCTATGGTCGCGTTCTCCCTGCCCCGTCCGAGAGGACTCCAGGCCATGGGAAGGACATCATTCTCCTTGCAGTAGGCAACCGCTGCCTCCTGGGAATAACCCGGATGGAGCTCAAGCTGGTCGACTACCGGACGTATGGTGCAGTTATCGAGGATGTTTTTAAGATGATGTGGCAGGAAGTTGGATAATCCCAGCCTGCCGACAAGGCCTTCCTTAACAAAGCCTTCCATTTTAGAGTAGGTCTCGATATCAAGCTCCTTCCATTTCTCATCATCGGCCCCTGTCTGCCTTGGCCAGTGGATCATGTAA
>JBGUQP010000344.1:0-11979 GCA_045131145.1 Lachnospiraceae bacterium
TGCAGGAACAGATTCCCTTGAGAATCATATAGAGGAGATCGTATCCGCAACCGATGATATCAACGGAATGACAGGTAACTCGGCAGACAGGATAAACGATATAGTGGAAAGATCTAATGAAATGCGTATGTCCAATGAGCAGGGTTACAGGAAGCTTCAGGATGCAAGAGAAGCTGTCAGGGAGCTTGTGGAGATCACCGCGAAGTTCAACTGGAACGGGCAATAGACGACCGTTTTTGCACATTTTTATAAAGAACAGGGAAGGCTCTTTTGAAGCCTTCCCTTTTTTGGGATTCATGATTTCTATTTCTGTCAGAAGCTCTTGATCCAGTTGATCAGAGAATCATGGTAGATATTATTTTCAACATCACGCCTCATCTGATCTGTTATGGGGCCGTTTTTTTCCATTCTTGCAAGCACTGCTTCCTGCAGTCCCTTTATGATACCGTCTTCGTAAGAACCGGAACCCGGGGCCGCGGTCGATACGGTTTCTACAGGGGCAGCCTGTTCCTTTGCAAGGGTAATGACCTTTGCTGTATCCTCCTTCTTTGCTTCCTTGTTCGGTGATGTGTTTTTGATTTTTTTGATTTTTGATACCTTGATATCACAGCTGCCTGCAGGAACCCATATCTCACCCGAATTACCCTTAAGGGTTACATTTATCTGCCCGTTTTGAGAGCTTACCGTTTCGCCGGATATAAGGGCACTAAATGAGTCATGTCCGTCTGCGGGCAGGGACAATGAATGATCGTTATCATCATTGTTTACAGCCACAAGACAGTATCCGTCAGAGGACTTTCGCCAAAAAGCATATTGGCGGTTTGTGAGCACGAGTTCTTTATAATCGCCGTATGACAGAGCCGGAGTGTGCTGTCTTATCTGTCCCAATCGGGCTATGAGGGCAGTGACCGGATTATCCGTGACGGCATTCCTGTAATCATCAAGGTTAAGTGCAGGTCTTAGGGAAGCATCGGAGAATTTCTCCTTGCGCCCTTCGATCGCAAATTCCGATCCGTAGTATATTGAAGGCACACCGGGAAGAGTATAGAGAAGAACATGAACAGGCATCATATGAGCCTTGTTGGAAAGCCTTGTATAGATCCTCTCAACATCATGATTGTCGACGAAATTATAAAGCTTAAGTCCATCCGGACGGTTGCCTCCCATATCGTAAAGACGTTTTACGGTATGCGCTATCTCAAAATAATTGTGATCATTATGTCCCGAATAAAGGGCCTTATGGAGATTGTAATTGGTGACCGAGTGAAGGGTCGCCTCATTGACCCACCTTGTGTAGTCGCCGTGGATGACCTCCCCCATCAGCCAGAAGTCAGGCTTTACTTCGTTGGCTGTGGCCCGTAATGCCTTCATAAAGTCAAAATCAAGCACATCGGCCGCGTCGAGTCTTATGCCGTCAACATCGAATTCGTTAACCCAGAAACGGATCACGTCACAGATATAGTCACGTACCTCGGGATTTCTCTGATTTAATTTAACGAGCAGATTGAAGCCGCCCCAGTTATCGTATGAGAAGCCGTCATTATACTCATTATTCCCATAGAAGTTTATATTGCAGTACCAGTCCCTGTATCTTGAGCCTTCCCTGTGTTCCTTTATGTCCCTGAAGGCAAAGAAGTTACGTCCGGTGTGATTGAATACACCGTCGAATATGACCTTTATACCGGCCTTATGGCATTTCCCGACGAAATCCTTAAGGTCCTTGTTGTCGCCGAGACGGCTGTCAAGCTTTTTGTAATCGGTGGTTTCGTAACCGTGTCCCTCCGATTCGAAGAGGGGACCTATGTAAATGGCATTGCAGCCTATTTTTTTAATATGTTCTATCCATGGCAGTAACTTCGGAAGTCGGTGGGTAACCCCGTCATATTTGTTTTCCCTGGGGGCATCGAGCAACCCGAGGGGGTAAATGTGATAAAAAACAGATTCATCATACCAGGCCATGCTGAAATACTCCTTATTCATATTTTTTTCTGACCATTATATTTTATACATTTTGAAGATTCTTAGCAAGTCAAATGCCACTTTAGACACATAACGTGATATAATCATAATGTTCTTGCTAGGGACGCTGAATAATTATTCTTAATATGAAAGTGATGGGATCGATATGAAGTATGATGTGATAATAATCGGGGCCGGCCCAGGTGGTATTTTTTCGGCCTATGAATTAATAAAAGCAACCCCCGGGCTGAAGGTTGCCGTATTTGAGAAGGGTCAGTCCCTGGAGGCAAGGAAGTGCCCGATCGATGGTGATAAGGTGAAATCCTGCGTCAATTGCAAGACCTGTGCGATCATGAGCGGTTTTGGAGGGGCAGGTGCTTTTTCAGACGGAAAATATAACATAACAAATGATTTTGGCGGAACCTTGTATGAGCATATAGGGAAGGAGAAGGCAATTTCATTGATGAAATATGTTGATGAGATAAACTGTGCACATGGCGGTGCAAAAACCCATATGTATTCCACTGCTGATACCGGGTTTAAAAAGATATGCATGCAGAATAAGCTAAAGCTCCTGGATGCTTCGGTAAGGCACCTGGGGACGGATGTTAACTATGTGGTTCTTAAAAATCTGTTGGACGAGCTGAAGGATAAGATCGATTTTTACTTTAATACACCCGTAAACAGGGTAGAGATCCTTGAAGAGGGGTACAGGGTTACATACGAGGGAGGACAGGAGGATTGCAGAAGATGCATACTCTCTGTCGGACGCAGCGGGAGCAAGTGGATGGAAGAAGTATGCAGAGATCTTGATATTAAGACAAAGTCAAACAGGGTCGATATCGGTGTAAGGGTGGAGCTTCCCGCAGTGATCTTTTCGCATCTTACGGATGAACTGTATGAGAGTAAGATAGTGTACCGGACCGAAAAATACGAAGACAGGGTGCGTACCTTTTGCATGAATCCTTACGGAAGCGTTGTCAATGAAAATACAAACGGGATCATTACGGTTAACGGACACAGCTATGATGATCCGGCAAAGCATACGGAAAACACCAATTTTGCCCTTCTGGTCGCAAAGCATTTTTCGGAACCCTTTAAGGACAGTAATGCTTATGGCGAGAGTATAGCAAGGTTGTCGAACATGCTTGGAGGAGGAGTTATAGTTCAGAGATTCGGAGATCTCATAAGAGGAAGGAGAAGCAATACCGAGCGTATAGAAGAGTCTACGGTAACGCCCACCCTTTCGGCAACTCCCGGCGATTTAAGTCTTGTGCTTCCCAAGCGTATCCTTGACGGTATTATAGAAATGGTTTATGCGCTTGATAAGGTTGCTCCCGGTACCGCAAATGATGATACTCTATTATACGGGGTTGAGGTGAAGTTTTATAACATGGAGGTGGATATAGACGAAAATCTGGAAACCAGGTATAAGGGGCTTTATGTTATCGGTGACGGAAGCGGTGTGACCCACTCCCTGTCACATGCATCGGCAAGCGGGGTTTATGTGGCCGGGCATATTGCAGATTCTCTGTAAGAAAAAAAGGACCGGAGTCCGGTCCTTTTCCTTTACCCTAATTTACGGGAACATTACCTTAAAATCAGCAACAGCTTTAGCTACGTTGGCCTCAGCCTGAATACGTGCGGCAACTGCCGTATTGTAATCAGCCATTGCCTGGGGGAGCATTGCTGCATATGTGGGATTAACCTTGGAAAGGTTGGTGTAGTTGTCAACTACTTCCTTCTTGATACGCTCGGTTTCCTTAAGGTTGATAACAACCTTGTTGAGGTAGTTAATGTAATTGTTTGCTTCATCCTTGTTGTAGCGCTGAAGCTGACTGTTAACTACAGCTATATGCTGTGCAGCCGCATTCTTATCAGCCATTGATGATGTAACTGCGGTAAGCTGCCTTGCAACCACCTGCTGGTGTTCCATAAGAGCCTTCTGAAACTGGGCTTCCGTTATAACTGTTTTGGGATCTGTGACCTCCTGAGCCATTACCGGTATGGTACAGAATACCGTGAGGACTGCAGTGATAACAAGCATTCTGGTAATCTTAGACATTTTAATATCCTCCTTTTCTTTGTAATGCCAATATATTGTAATGCATTATTTCTTTTTACGCAAGATACAGCCCTTGTACTTTTTCAAGTACATTTAAAGGACCTTATGCTTTGACGCATATATTTGATGCGGCGATAAAGTCGATGCCCGTGTTTGCGGCATTCTGTACTATAACGTCACCTATCGATACGGGAGCCTTGACCGTTATGTCTTTTATGGCATCTATAGAATCAAATATTTTATCCTTCGGAATCGGCATTGCGGTCCTGACGGATAATATATCCTTATCCCCTCCCGTAACTTTAACATTGGAAGTAACGATCCTTACGGGAGCCGTTACTTCATTTTTTGCATAAACTTCACCGCGCTCACATGAGTTGCCGGTGACTTTTACTACATTTCCGTCCTTGAGGGTAACATTTATTATGCAGCCGGCAGGACAGGTGATGCAGGGGAGGGTATGAGTAATGCTTCCGTCCTCATTAGTCACGACCTCATTTGGATTGACACCGTTCCTGGTGGCATTTCTTGCTGCAAACTTTTTCATGAGAGGGCTGTCCGGATCGGGTGAATTGACAAGTCCCGTTCCCTTACTCTCAAATTCCCTAATATATGAAGCGGCATTTTTACCGGCCAGTACCGCCTCTTTTGATACATTATCCACAAGATCGTGAACATGAAGGACATTACCGCAGGCAAAAACTCCGGGGCAGGATGTCTCAAGGTCATCACTGACAACAGCCCCTCTGGTGGCCCTGGACATGGTAAGCCCCATGTTTCTTGAAAGCTCGTTTTCAGGTATCAGTCCGACAGACAGAAGGAGAGTATCGCATATTATCTCTTCTTCTGTCCCCGGTATCGGTTTTAAGTTTTCGTCAACCCGTGCGATGACAACTGCTTCGACCCTTTTTCTTCCCTTTATTTCAATAACTGTAGTGCTGAGCCGTAAGGGAATGTTAAAGTCATCCAGGCACTGGACGATATTTCGTTTAAGACCTCCCGAGTATGGCATGATCTCTGCGACCAGCCTGACTGTGGCACCCTCTAAGGTCATACGCCTTGCCATGATAAGGCCTATATCGCCAGACCCCAGTATGACGACGTTTCGTCCCGGCATAAATCCGTCTATGTTTACGAACTTCTGGGCCGTGCCCGCCGAATAGATGCCTGCGGGACGGTAACCGGGGATATTCAGGGAACCTCTGGCTTTCTCCCTGCATCCCATGGCAAGAAGTACGGATTTACATTTAAGCATCTGCATCCCGAACTCGGAACTCATTGCCGTCACAGTCTTTACCACACATCCGTTTTCGACGGAGGGTTCGATGTTCATTACCATGGTGTTGAGCTGGTAAGGGATCCCGGCATCCAGGGTCATTTTAATATATCTGGCAGCGTATTCGGGGCCGGTCAGTTCCTCGTTAAAGGTATGAAGGCCGAATCCGTTATGGATGCACTGGTTGAGGATGCCTCCGAGCTCCTTGTCACGCTCCAGTATCAGTATATCATCTATCCCGTTTTCTTTAAGGGACAGGGCAGCGGCAAGTCCCGCCGGACCTCCGCCGACTATTATCGCATCATATAATCTGTTCTGCATTTTCTTCTCCATTATTGATCAGTAACGATAAGCTGATTCAGACATGCTTGATCTCGCCGCACAGTATCTCCGAACCACGACCCTTCTTGGTTATCTTCTCTATGGGTATATCGAGTTCCCTGCTTAATATCTCCATTACCTTAGGGTAGCAGAAACCACCCTGGCAGCGGCCCATATTGGCACCTGTACGTCTTTTGACAGCATCAAGCGTTCTGGCCCCTAGAGGCCTTCTTATCGTCTCGAGTATCTCACCTTCGGATACCGATGCGCACCGGCAGATGATGTTGCCGTAGGCAGGATCCTTTTCTATCAGTTTTTTCTGCTCCTCTATGGGCAGAAGTTTTAAGTAAGTGAAGGGCTTAAGTTCAAGGCTGAAGCTTTCGTTGACTTCCGGCTTTAATATATCCCTGAGGATCCCTGCAACCATTATTCCTATGGCAGGGGAAGCACTGAGCCCGGGTGATTCTATTGCGGCCGCATCGATAAAGCCCGGGGCTCCGTCTATTTCGCCAATGACAAAGTCACCCTTATCACCATGAGGTCTTAGTCCGGCAAATGAGGTTATCACCTCGCCCATCGGAAGATCCCTGACAGCCGAGGCTCCCGGTGTATTTACTGCATCCAGTCCCTCCCTTGTGGTGAAAATCCCTTCCTTGTCTTCAAGATCGGTGGCTGTCGGTCCGACAAGGAGATTGCCGTGTATCGTAGGAGATACAAGAATCCCTTTTCCCATAGCCGAGGGCATTCGGAATACGGTTCTTCCGACATGTTGCCCGGCAGTCACATCGAGGAGACAGTATTCACCTTTTCTCGGTGTGATCTTAAGTTTGTCATCACTCATCATGTTGTGGAAGACATCGGCATACAGGCCGGCAGCATTCACGATGCAGGTACTTGTATAGGTGACATTTTCATCCCCTGCCTCATCAAATTCGTCATATTTTACGGCTTCTATACGGTATCCGCCTTCGATCCGTTTTATATCGAGGACCTCGGTAAGGAGCTTGAATTCTACTCCGTTAACACAGGCTGATTCCGCGAGAGCACTTGTTAAACGGAAAGGGCATATGATACCTCCCGTCGGTGCAAAGAGGGCTCCCTTTGTATCATCGGAGAGGTTTGGTTCCATATTAAGGGCTTCCTCTCTTGTTAATATCTTAAGCCCCCAGACCCCGTTTTGTATTCCTCGATCGTATAGCTCCCTCATATGGGTCATATCTTCATCTGACAGGGCAACAACCAGGGAACCGTTGTTGAAAAAGGGAATACCGAGTTCTTTGGTAAGCTCCGGCATCAGCATTGAACCTTCAACATTAAGCTTAGCCTTAAGTGTTCCGGGTTTTGCGTCGAATCCCGCATGTATGATCCCGCTGTTGGCCTTGGAGGTTCCTTCTCCGATATCGGAGTTTTTGTCAATGACAGCCGTCCTCAGTTTGAAACGGCTCAATTCCCTTGCTATGGCTGAGCCGGTAACCCCGGCTCCGATAATGATAACGTCATAATCATTCATAAACTTACCTCTTCTTTATGACTGTTCTTGGCTTTCATGATCTGCTCTACACTGCCCAGTCAAAGGCACGCTTTACGGCCTTCTTCCATCCGTTTATCCTCTCTGTGCGCTCATCCTCACTGATAGAGGGCATGAAGGTCGTATCGCTCTTCCAGTTCCTGCACACATCTTCTTTGTTCGTCCAATAACCGACAGCAAGGCCTGCAAGATAGGCAGCCCCCATAGCGGTAGTCTCGACGCAGGCCGGACGTATAACGGGAGCACCCGCTATATCAGCCTGCACCTGCATGAGAAAGTCATTGGCGCTTGCACCTCCGTCAACCTTAAGTGTAGATAAGGGAATCCCCGAGTCGGATTCCATTGCCTTTATGACTTCATCCGCAGAATATGCTATGGATTCAAGGGTTGCACGGATTATATGGTATTTATTGACACCTCTTGTAAGACCTACGATAGCTCCTCTGGCATACTGATCCCAGTAGGGGGCTCCCAGGCCGGTAAAGGCAGGGACCACATAGCAGCCGCCTGTATCGGGAACCTTTCTTGCCATATAGTCGGAATCCGCAGCCGAATCGATAAGATGCATCTCATCCCTCAGCCACTGTACGGCAGCGCCTGCAACAAATATCGATCCCTCCAGAGCGTAATTCACCCTTCCGTCAAGGCCCCAGGCAATTGTGGTAACGAGGCCGTTTTCGGAATAGATTGGCTTTTCACCTGTATTCATAAGAAGAAAACATCCGGTGCCGTAGGTGTTCTTGGCTTCACCTTTTTCAAAGCAAGTCTGTCCGAAGAGAGCGGCCTGCTGGTCGCCTGCGGCTCCGGCTATCGGTATGGGTCCGCCGAAGAATGCTTCATCTGTTTCTCCGTAGATCATGCTGTTGGGAAGAGGGGTTGGGAGCATGCACTTTGGGATGTTAAACTCATTAAGAATATCATCATCCCATTTGAGGGTATTGATGTTAAAGAGCATCGTCCGGCTGGCGTTGGAGTAATCGGTTATATGAACCTTACCTTTTGTCAGCTTCCATATAAGCCAGGTTTCTATGGTTCCAAATAACAGCTTTCCATTTTCGGCTTTTTCTCTTGCGCCCTCAACGTTTTCGAGGATCCAATGAAGCTTGGTGGCAGAAAAATAGGCATCGATGATAAGGCCTGTCTTTTCGCGGAATGAAGTCGTGAGTCCTTTGGCGACAAGGGAATCACAAAACTCACTGGTCCTTCGGCATTGCCAGACGATGGCATTATATACAGGATCTCCGGAATCTTTGTCCCATACGACTACCGTCTCGCGTTGGTTGGTAATGCCTATTGCAGCTATCTGGTCATAGGTGGCGCCTATCTTGCTCATGGCTTCGACACATACCCCCAGCTGTGTAGACCATATTTCGGATGCGTTGTGTTCGACCCAGCCGGGTTTGGGAAATATCTGTGTGAACTCTTTCTGCGCGATCGAGCATATCTGCCCCTGCTCGTTAAAGAGGATAGCCCGGTTGGATGTTGTCCCCGCATCCAGTGCCATAATGTATTTTTGCATAAGCCTTCTCCTTCCTATGCGTATATAATATATTTTACACCCAAACTTTGATCAGTAATAGATATTTCTGCAAAACATGACCGGATCCGGTGAGCCTTTTTCTTTGCATTTAGTCCTGTTTGTATATATAATAACCATCAGATAAGGGCCAAGGCCCGGGAGGTATTATGGAGAATCTGAGACTACCAAGGCTTATAAGTAACAGGATGGTATTACAGAGGGATAAAAGAGCACATATCTGGGGATATGACAAACCCGGAAGGGACGTGACGGTGTCTTTTCTTGGAAAAGAGTATAAGGCTGTGACAGAAGCCGAAGGATCCTTTGAAGTATGGCTCGACCCTGCTCCTTTCGGAGGCCCTTACACGATGAAGGTGTCCGATGATTCCGGTGAATCGATACAGATCGATGATATTATGATAGGAGAAGTATGGCTGTGTTCGGGGCAGTCCAATATGGAGCTTCCCATGAACAGGGTAAAGGATATGTTCCCGGAAGATATCATAAATTGTGAATGTCCTGTGATAAGGACCTTTAAGATCAAGGAAGATGTGGATTTTAAAGCTCCGCATTCGGAACCTGAAACAGGTGAGTGGATAAAACCTTCTCCCGACAGTATTATGGATTTTTCAGCCCTCGGTTATTACTTTGCAAAAGAGTTAAACGGCATGACCGGAATACCTGTCGGCTTTATAGATGCTAGTCTTGGCGGTTCCAAGATCCATTGCTGGATGAGCCGTGAGATGCTTGAGGGCTATGATGATAAATGGAAAGAGGCTGATAGGTACGCTGACGACATCTTCAGGGAGGCCGTTCTTAAGGATAATACGGATAAGCCGGAAGCATGGCACAAAGCCCAGGATGAGAAGGATGCAGGCCGCGCACAGAGGTGGGAGTCCGCCGATGCGGATGATTCGGAATGGGATGAAATCCTTATTCCCGGATTTCTACGCGATACCCGGATAGGGAATTTCCTTGGATGCATATATTTCAGAAAAACCTTTGATGTACCAAAGGGTCTTGCCGGGAAGGAAGCCAGGCTTTGGCTCGGTACCCTCGTTGACAGCGACATGACCTACATTAACGGAACTTTGGTCGGGATGACCGATTATCAGTATCCTCCCAGGAAATACAGTATACCGGCCGGCCTTCTGAAAGAGGGCAAGAATAATATAACCGTAAGGCTTAAGAGTGAATACTATCTTGAATTCATGCCGGGCCGGGTTAGCGGTGCCAGGTTTACCCCGGGCAAGGAATATAAGATATTTAACGATGAATATACGGTCGATCTTACCGGCGTGTGGAAGTATAAGGTGGGAGCAGCTGCAGACTGTGAGGCACCGAGACAGGATTTCGTAAGCTGGAAGCCGATAGGTTTATATAATGCAATGACTGCCCCCTGCCATAAGTATGTCATAGGCGGTGTGAACTGGTATCAGGGTGAATCAGACTGCGAGGAAAGAGATGAGTATACGGATCTTTTTGCAAGGATGGTTAAGGGATACAGGGAAGCATGGAATGATAATGACCTGAGATTTTACATTGTACAGCTTCCGAACTTTACGATAGATAATAATCCCGATTCGGAATCCTGGACAGGGATGAGGGAGATCTTAAGAAAAATACCGGAATCTGTCAACGGATGCGACAGTATAGTATCGATCGACCTTGGTGAGGACAATGATCTTCATCCTCAGAACAAAAAGGATATGGGACGGCGTCTTGCCCTCCTTGCGGCGCATGATGTATGTGGGCAGGATGTGGTATGTCATGGTCCGTCAATTAAGAAATTCATGTGTGTGAAGAAGGGTGATATGGCTGAGATAACCCTTAATATGTCGGATACCGGTGATGGCATGATCGTGAGGGAAGCAAACGGTAAAGGCAGGGATAAAGAGGTAACGGATCTTTTTGTTGTGGATGACTGCGGAAATAAGCTTAAGGCAGATGTGAACGTTACAAAGGATAAGCTTATATTGAAGGTTGCGGGCCTTGAACATTCGGTCAGGGAAATCCGCTACTGTTACAGCCAGACCAATTCGGGAGCACTTATATATAATTCCGAAGGTCTGCCGATGAGCCCGGGAAGATACTTCCTGTAAAGATCAATTATCTGAAGGAGCTTTTTTCACTACTTTTTTCACGATCTTTTTTCGTATGACTTTTCTTACAACTTTTTTGGTTTCCGCATTTTCTTCCCTTACGGAAGATGTTTTGGCACTGTCTTTTTGTTCCTGAGGCGGGAGCGTACCCTGTATGGGTGTATTTCCGTATTCCGTGTCGGCCTTTATCTCTAATAAGGGGTCTTCGACAATATCCGTAACCGTTATGATCTCTTCCGGTTCGGGTCCTGTAAATACATCTGTGAACCACAGATATCCGTTTCTTCCCTTTTCCTTGGTCTCATAAAGGGCTGTGTCCGCACATTTCTTAAGGGCTGACAGATTGTCGGCATCCTGAGGGAAACGGGCAGCACCGGCCGAGAAGCTGATCATGAAATCCCCGCTGTCATGTTCCTTGTTATCAATATTCAGGGCATGAACATCATCGGTGGCCTTGATCAGGCCTGCGTTAACAAGATCGATGGTATCTGCATTTGTGAGCACAACAAATTCATCGCCTCCGAAACGCGATATAATGCCATTCTCAGAGAAATTGGTCTTTAAAATATCACAAAAAGCAACTAAAAGCCTGTCCCCGGCATCATGCCCGAACCGGTCATTTACCTGTTTGAAATAATCTATATCGAAGAAAATGAGGGCACAGTCATGACCATGGGACAGCCATTTTTCGGCAGCAAGGTCAAAGGCTCTTCTGTTGAGCGCTCCGGTAAGAGGATCATGTATCGATAAGCTGTTAAGCACTTCATTATCCCTTTGCGACAACCTGTACATGTTGGTTATGAGCACGATAACCGCTATGAGCAGGACTGCCAGGAATACAAGGACATAGTTCCTAAAGGTGTTCATCGTGGTCGAAAGGGCTTTGCTGGGTATACGTACCACAACGTACCAGCCGGGCATACTGCTTATCACGGAACAGTGCTGGGAATAGATGGTATCCGCTATCGAATAGCTTATACCGATATTGTCTTCAAGGGATCTGACCCTGTTAAGCCAGTCATTGTATATAGGACGGTCTTCTTTATTAATGTTCTGCATAGTCAGGTATGCATTGGTCCAGCTTCCGGTGGCGTGTTCATCGGCACCTGCACACTGAATTATATTTGCAGATCCTGCATCCATAAGCCATATTTCAATATCATCTCCAAGAGACTGTGTGACTGCGACTTCCTGCAGCTCCCTCAGCAT
>JBGUQP010000345.1:0-8958 GCA_045131145.1 Lachnospiraceae bacterium
CCCGACAGTTCATCAAGTTCATCAGCCTGCTCGATCGCTCTTTTAAATTCAATATCGATCTTTGTTTTAATGCTCATTGTTTAAGTCCTCCCACCGTTTCGCTTATACGCATTTCCATTTTCTGATACTGAGCCAGTGCCTCCTTTAACAGCCTGTGTATATATATCGCATCAACCGCTGTGACCTCCATCACTGACAGATCCTTCATAAGCACCCTGTGATATACCTCAAATGCCTCACCCTGCCAGGATACGTGCAGTTTAGCTGTTTTTTCCTTCAGTCCGCTTATTTCCCGGTATAACTCCCAGACCTTGATACCCAGTTCCTCAAGCAGTACATTCATCCTTACGTATATCGCATTTATTGTCTCCATATATTGGATCTCCTTAAATACTTAAATAAAGCAGACGTTCCCCGGATAATATATTTAGGCCTTTAAGGGTCTCTGCAGGGGGAAGTACTCCTTCTTTATCACAGCTTATAAACATACCCGTACCTTTATCCTTAAAAATCAATCCTGTTTTCCTTATCAGATCTTCTACCCTAAAGTCTTCATCTGTCTCAAGGATCAGCTTCTTTCCCGCCTGTATGTTATCGACTTCAATTTTTAACATGATCCTCCCTTATGCGGCAGGTATTACCACATCTCCCGAATAATCCGTCTCATTTATCTTCAGAATGGTTCCGGTTCCCTTGGGTCTTACCGTACACAGGTCCGTAAAAGACAGATACGAATAATCGAAAATATTCTGTTTGTCAAGACCGCCGGAAAGATATATACCCCTGCATTCACTGATAATCTTTTCATACAGCGGAAGTCCCGCAAGACGGGAATAATCCCTGTCGGAAAATGTGAAAACGTACCTGTGGCCGTTTTCCTCGTCAAGCAGACTCATAACCGCAGCTTCATCTTTCCTCCCATGCCCGGCCGCATAGAAGGCTTCGATCGCGTCAGCAGCATTTTCCAGTATCACAACACCCTCGCAGGAGGCCGCCTGTGCAAATCCGGGAATATCGTCTGCATACTGCACCGAAAATCCTCTTTTTTTGGCAAAGTATTCATATACCTTAACGGCATTTGTCCTTCCGCTGCCGCTCCTCCCTGCGATCACGAGACATCCGCGTTTTTCATCCTCTATATAAACAGGCTTCCCGCTAAGGGCTTCATACCCTATTGCCGTTCCCCGTATTTGCGAGCCTGCAATGCTCTCCTCAAGATCGTATATCGTCGGAGAATCTGGTATGAACGGAACTCGCGGAGCTTTTCCTTCTGCGCATTTTTCATTAAATTCAGAAATTTTTGTTCTTATATAGGTACTTCTTGCAGCATCATCCCCCGAGCAGCAGACAGCTGTCTGGAATTCAAGTATCTCGCCATTTATGAGGGCAAGTCCTCTTCCTCTTATTTCCTCGGGAAGCAATGGCAGTCTTACCTGTCTTAGACACTCGCTGTACTGATACTTATCATTCATCCGCAGGCATATCCCTGTCCTGCAGTCCTCAAAAAGTCTAGGCGGAATATCGTTGCTGCCTATGGATGAGCCTGAAAGAATGATATACATACCGTAACTTTCAGCAAACTTAATAAGCTCAAGCATATGGCTGTCATACCTGCACTCTGTTTTTTCCCGGAAACGGCCGTAGTTGTCGATAACAAGAAGTACTGCAGGATCCTTAAAAAGCCGTCTTCTTTCGGCAAAGCCAACTCCCACATACTCCTTTCGCCGTTTCTTAAGGATATCCGTCAGCATGCAGAAAAGGTTTGGAAGTCTGCCTTCATCTTCTTCCGTAAAGTAAGCACCCACAAGGTTACTGTCCTTTAAAGCGGATAGAACACCGTTACTGTAATCTACTATATAGATATTAATGTCATCCGGCGTGCATTTCCTGATATATCCGTAAAGCATTGTCTGAAGCAGGGTGCTTTTACCACTCAGGGGACTGCCGCAGATAACCTGATTGCCTGCCATTAACAGATCTATCCGATACTCACCCTGGGTCTGGGCTGATGGTTCATCATACAGGCCTGCCATAATGTTGAAGGGAGAATCATTTTCGTTTTCTTCCCTTATCACAACCGTATCACCAAGCGGTGGAAGCCACAGGTCTCTCAGGGAGGAAAGATCCGTCATTCTGCCGCATTCATTCAGGTTTTTAAGCAATACCGAAAAATGGGTCTCCCTGTCTGTATTAAGCTCATCCTCACCTGTATTTTCAATCTTCTCATCCACTATCTCCTGTCTGTGCCCTGACCTGTCAATAAGGTATACCTTTTTCTCTCTTATACTTTCTTCTTCGAAAGGTTCCATAGTATATCCCGCCTGAAATTCATCAAAAAGCTCATCATTTCCAACCTGTAGATAGGCCCTTCCCGGTTCCTTGATAAAGGAAGCCTCCGGTCTGTGCAGCATGTCATTACTGTCCTGTTTGTCCTGAACTCTTAAGCAGATACGAAATCTTGAGTTTGAGAATATATTGTCATCAACCGTACCGGCCGGCTTCTGTGTTGCAAGAATGAGATGCACACCAAGACTTCTGCCCACCTGGGCCACGCTGATGAGCTCCCTCATAAAATCCGGCTCATTTCTTTTAAGCTCCGCAAATTCATCGATTATGATGATAATGTGCGGCAGCGGTTCACAGGCTCTACCAGTTCTGTACATCTTAAGATAATCTGCTATTGAATTCACTCCCGCTTTAAGAAAGAGCTTCTGTCTTCTAAGGTTCTCACTGCGTATTGAAACCAGTGCTCTCCCTATCATATTTCCGGACAGGTTGGATATACTTCCCCGGAGGTGCGGCAGGTCTTTAAAATTCCCGGCCATGCCTCCTCCCTTATAGTCAATAAGCAGGAAACCAAGTTCAAGGGGTGAATATCTTACAGACAATGACAGAATGTATGTGGCCAGGAGTTCACTCTTTCCGCTTCCTGTCATGCCCGCTATCAGGCCATGTGGGCCGTGGGCCTTCTCGTGGATATCAAGAAAAACCTTCCTGTCATCCGCGCCTATCCCTATGGGAGCCATCAGCGAATTCCCGGTATCATTCCTGACCCAGTTATGCTTTATAAAATCCACCGAAATGTTACTCATTTCAAACAGTTCCGGAAGAGTGACTTTCACAGGGATCGCCCCTCTTAACACCTCGGCCCTTATCCGCATGGCTGCAATGGTTCTTATATATCTGTTTGCATCTTCGCTTCCTATCCTGTCGTAATTCACATCACATCGTCCGTCTCCGCTGCCTATACTGATCATTCCCCTGTAGGAAGAATCATTCTGAACTATTAAGGAACAGTCACCGGGAAGAGCATCATACGCATTAGCGAATACAAGAACACTTACATCCTCTCTTTTTGCCACTGATATCGGAAGCAGCCTTATATCATCGGTGAACACTATCCATCTGTATTCTTTGTGTTGTGCCCCTCTTATAGTAGTCTCCAGGGAGCAGGCCAGTTCTCTGGATCTCTCCGGGTCATAGCCGACATAATGCTCGCCCTCACCCTGTGTCTGGGGAAGAAAACCCAGTATATCAATAAAGTCTCCGTAAGTTTCAGGGTGCTCAAAAAGAAAGACAAGCTTTATAATATCCGGTCCGGTTGTTGAAGCTATCTGAAGAGTCATGTTCATAAAGAGCTGCAGCAACTCACCGCCGCTTTCACTTATAAATCCCGTCAGCCTGTTCTTTAATATGTCAACGCATATGGGAACATCACCCAGAAACCTGTATTTATTCTTAAGCTTTGCCGGGAGAGTCATAAGCTCATCAGCTGTCACGAGGAATTTATCCTGGGGAATTTCAATCTTTACATCAAAAGGGATACTTCCGGTTCCCACCCGGTATCTGAAAAGGGTTTCATCGTTTTTCCTCCGGTTGAATACATTGATCGAAGCCGAACTGAAGATTTCCGGCCGGGAAAGGTCATTCCTCTTCATGGCGTTTGTATTGTATCTGTATTTGTCTCTGATCTGCTTATTACACGACTCAATATACGACCTGTATGAACTGACTCTTAGTTCTTCTTCAACCCTCTCCTGCTTTGATGCATTTCTAATATTCACAAAGGCCCATATGGCGCCCAGCAGAGCTGAAGACAATGCCGTAACCAGGCCTGTATACATATAAGTTGCAGTTCCCCCATATGACTTTGCCGAATAGATATATAGTCCGCACCCCAAACACATGGGAATTGCCATTGTAAGTGCCGGTCCCACGACTGTGTATACTGGCTGCCTCTTTATCTCCTTCTTTTGCGGGGGCGGGTCCAGTCTTATCACCGAGTTATCCGGAAGTGCCAGGTTGCGGGGAGGTGCAATATGTTCCTTCTCTCCCCTGTCCCTTACAGTCATATACATTTCTTCGGTACAGCTTACTTCCCTAAGCCTTACAAGAACAGGATTCAAGGTACTAAGCCGGTCTATTCCGACAAAGTCATTAAGCCAGACCAGCTTAATGTTTCCTGCCGTGATGATATCGCCGTAACTCAGATTGGCTGTATTCATGCAGGAGATATGTCTGCCGTTTAAATAACAGCCACTCTCCCCTTTTACATTCACTTGGTCGCCCTTATCGGTGCGTCTTAGGATCATATGTGCATCCGACAGCAGATCGCTGTCGATGCAGCATATGTTCTGGTTCAATCCTTTACCCAGGGATATAACACGGCTTCGTTCTGTTTTGTAGAAAGACATCGCGGTTTCCGATCCGAAGAACACAAGCATTGTAAGGTCTTCGCCGTTACGGGTTTTAAGGGACGCTTTTGTATCCTTCGAAAATGTGCTTTCATGTGAAATAGATCTGGTGGTTATATGACAATATACACTGGAGTTCTCCTCTACAAAGGTGAGGCCTTCTTTCGATATGCTAAGGGCTATCACCTGATCTGACTGTAGATGAAACCGTTCTTTGGGAAGCCGTATATCCCTGTGTTCAGCTATAGATGCTGTTTCGTCTGCGATAAAAACGGATTCCTCCAATGCATAATCGTTGCACACGTTAACAATTATTCGCATTACTGGTTCCTTATCTGGTTTTGATTTTGAATATCCCGGCACTTGGCCATGACGAGATCGGTACATGGATCAGATTTGAAAAATTGTGCTGATCAATCCGTGATTTGAAATATAGCATTCTCTTTTTCAAAAAACAAGGGGTAAAAATATCTTTGTGACATTATCACAAAGTTTCGGTAACAATTTTGTAATAATTTAAGGATGATTTTTGAATAATCTCTAAAGAGGCATTGCATAAAACCTTTTCGGTGACAGAACTCTTTCGTACCATAAAGGTTGTATTTTATCGTTTTTTCCATGCATTAAATATGATATACTTTTATCATATTCAGGATCGGCAACAAAAGAAAAACAAAGGAACGTACGCCATGAAACAGAAATATCAGAATAATGCAGCTGCGGAAAGCACCGGAGCACGGGAAAAGATCATAGTAAGAACCAGTATCATAGGCATTGCGGTCAATTTACTTCTGGCCGCCTTCAAGGCTGTGATCGGTTTGGTGAGCAGCTCCATTGCCATTGTTATGGATGCTGTAAACAATATTTCGGATGCGGGTGCTTCCCTGATAACAATAATAGGGACCAAGCTTGCCGGACGGGAACCCGATAAAAAGCATCCCTTCGGATACGGACGTATCGAATATCTGAGTGCAATGATCATTTCGATAATAGTCCTTTATGCCGGTATCACGTCACTGATCGAATCCGTAAAGAAGATCATAGATCCCGATGTTCCGGATTATTCAGCGGTATCCCTTGTTATCATAGCAAGTGCAGTCATCGTAAAGATAATCCTGGGCAGATATTTCGTAGGCACCGGTAAAAAGGTCAACTCGGCTTCCCTTATAAATTCTGGAGAAGAGGCAACGCTTGATTCTGTCATCTCAGCCTCAACTCTCCTTGCGGCATTCGTCTTTCTTATATTCCATATCTCTCTTGAAGCCTGGCTGGGAGCCGTTATATCCATTATAATAGTCAAGTCCGGTTTTGAAATGCTCAAGGATACGGTTTCGCAGATACTGGGAGAAAGAAATGATCCGGATCTGGCAAGAGAGATCAAGGAAACCGTAACCGGATTTCCCGATGTAATGGGTGCCTATGATCTTGTACTCAATAATTACGGCCCTGATTCATGGAACGGTTCAATACATATTGCTGTAGCCGATACATATTCTGTTGACAAGCTGGATGAGCTGGTAAGGAGTATACAGGAAGAAGTGTATCAGAAGCATAAGATCATCCTTACGGCAATAGGTATATATTCTGTTAACACCAAAAACAGTGAGATAAACGAGGCGCAGAAGAAAGTACATGATATTGTGCTTGCTCATGAATATGTACTTCAGATGCACGGGTTCTATATCAATAATGAACGTAAATCGATGCGCTTCGATGTAGTCATAAGCTTTAATGCTCCTGACAGGAAATCCGTATTCTGGGCAGTATATGAGGATGTTACCAAGGCATTCCCGGGTTACGATGTTCAGATGGCCCTGGATACCGATTTCTCGGAGAACTGATAAACAATATTGATCAAATGATCGGGGAGGAAATGTATCATGAGTTTTTTATTGCTTCTTGCCGTAGCACCGGGTGCTTATATAGTATGGCATGTTTACAAACAGGATAAGGTTGAAAAAGAGCCCAAACGCCTTATAAGAAAGCTGCTTATCGCAGGTGCCATATCAGTGATACCGGCAATAATACTTGAACTGCTTGTAAGTTATGTTTTCGGGATTTCCTCGACCGGTTCCTCATCTCTTGCCATGGCTGCACTCGATGCATTCATTGTCGCCGCACTCGTCGAAGAGGTGCTCAAGTATGTAACGCTTAAAAAGCTGACATGGAATATACCCGAGTTCGACTATACCTTTGATGCCATAGTTTATGCGGTAAGTGTTTCAATGGGGTTTGCAATAATCGAGAATATCTTTTATGTACTCTCAAACGGTCTGGGCAATGCGATAATAAGGGCTATCATATCTGTTCCTGGGCATGCGGTCTTTGCCGTCTACATGGGTTACTATTACGGACTGGCCAGACTTGCAGAGTCGGACGGAGATAAGCATGATGCGAAGAAATTCTTAAGAAGAGCCCTCTGGGTTCCCATTGCTCTTCACGGCTTCTTCGATTTCTGCCTGATGAGCGGGTCTACGGTGCTGATCCTCCTGTTCCTTGTCTTCATCGGAGTTTTGTATTTCCTGACATATAAATCACTCAAGAAGTACTCGGCTTCCGATATGGCTATTTACGACGTACCGGATGTAATAGATACAGACCAGCAGGCCTGACAGGCATTAATGTAAGTGCAGTATGAGCATTGCCATATGCGACGTTGAAAATGTTTAATAAAAACAGTTGACTGGACGTTGGTTTATGGCTATAATGATTGAGTGTCAATTTTGCTGCTATGGCTCAGTCGGTAGAGCGCATCCTTGGTAAGGATGAGGTCAGCAGTTCGATTCTGCTTAGCAGCACTGGATTTACGGAATTATATCAAAAGAAGCCCCTACCTGTTACCACCGGTAGGGGCTTCTTTTGATTCTAGGGGGATCATGCTAGTGTTCGTTTATCCAATATTGTCCCAGGCACTGTTGACAAAAAATAAAATTTCTAAAATTTACATATCTACTGCTGTTCCGTTTCAACAGATGGAATGTCCGTTACTTCGGCAGCTGCAGCAGCATCTGTCTCATCCTTACCATACTGTTTCTTTAAGAGTAATGGTGTAATAATGGAGCTTGCAAGAATAAGAAGGATAACGGCCGTGAAAAAGTCAGAGGTCAGAAGGCCTGCTGAGAGTCCCTTCTGGGCCGTTATAAGGGCAACTTCACCCCTTGCCATCATTCCTATACCTATCTTAAGCGAATCCCTTCCTTTAAAGCCGACAAGGAGTGAGCACAGGCCGCAGCCTATTACCTTGGCAAACAGGGCTACTATAACAAAGCAGATACTGAAAAGAAGAAGCATTCCGTTCATCGAGCTGATGCTTGTCTTAAGACCTATTCCCGCAAAAAAGAGAGGTGCGAATACCATATATGAACTGACATCCACCTTAGTCTCTATATATTCCCGGTCACTTAGGTTACAGAGGATAACACCGGCAACATATGCTCCCGTTATATCCGCGATCCCAAAGAATTCCTCGGCTATGAATCCAAGCAGGAAACAATAGCACAGGCTGACGATAGGGACCCTCCTTGAGTGGGGATGATTGGTATCAAGCCATACCATACCCTTGTATATGAGATAACCTGAAATGACCGCGATAACAAAGAAGAGAACGACTTTGATTATAACTGTACCGATACCGGTCTCTCCTCCTGCCCCGCTCATGCTTATGACCACGGTAAGTACGACGATCCCTATCACATCATCTATGATCGCGGCAGAGGTTATCGTAGTACCGACGGTATCGTTAAGCTTACCAAGTTCCTTTAGGGCTGCAACCGTAATACTTACCGAAGTTGCAGACATTATGGTTCCTATAAATATTCCCTTCATGAACTGATCGGAACCCGGAAGACCGAATCCGTAGAAGGCCATAAAGAGCAGGGCTCCGAGTACGATCGGAACCGCAACACCTACACAGGCTATAAGTGTTGCCTTGAAGCCTGTTCTCTTAAGCTCCTTAACATCGGTACCAAGGCCTGCCCCGAACATAAGCATTATTACTCCGATCTCGGCCATCTTGGACAAAAAGTCAGTATCCTTTACAAGACCGAAAACGGCAGGTCCAAGAAGAAGACCCGCAAGAATCTCGCCGACAACCTCCGGGGCTCCGATTTTCCTCGCCAGAAGTCCAAGCATCTTGGCTGCAAACAAAAGTATCGCAAGATCAAACAAAAACATTACTCCATCCATACCAAAGCCTCCTTACCCGTTAACCTTTTTCCGATCATATAAAAACTGCGCTATCATTGTTCCCAAACGTTTATTCAGT
>JBGUQP010000346.1:0-2366 GCA_045131145.1 Lachnospiraceae bacterium
AAACTGTAATCCCGAGACGGTGTCAACGGATTACGATACATCGGACAAGCTCTACTTCGAACCTCTTACACTTGAGGATGTTCTCTCGATCTATGAGAAGGAGAAGCCTTTAGGTGTTATTGCCCAGTTCGGCGGCCAGACACCTCTTAACCTTGCTGCAGACCTTAAGAAGTACGGTGTAAACATCCTGGGTACAACACCTGAGACGATAGACCTTGCCGAGGACAGGGATCTGTTCCGTGAGATGATGGATAAGCTTGATATTCCAATGCCTGAATCCGGAATGGCAGTCAATGTAGAAGAAGCTCTTGAATGTGCCAAGAGGATCGGTTATCCTGTCATGGTTCGTCCTTCCTACGTTCTTGGCGGACGCGGTATGGAGGTTGTGCATGATGATGAACATATGAAGGTCTACATGGCTGCGGCAGTAGGTGTTACACCCGACAGGCCCATCCTTATCGACCGTTTCCTCCACAATGCTCTTGAGTGCGAGGCTGATGCGATAAGTGACGGCGAGAACGTATTTGTGCCTGCTGTAATGGAACATATAGAGCTTGCGGGAATCCATTCGGGTGATTCTGCCTGTGTGCTTCCTTCAAAAAATATATCGCCCGAGAATGTAGCTACGATCAAGGATTATACTAGAAAGATCGCTAAAGAGATGAACGTACGCGGTCTTATGAACATGCAGTATGCGATAGAAGACGGCAAGGTATACGTACTTGAGGCCAATCCCAGGGCTTCTCGTACCGTGCCTCTTGTTTCCAAGGTATGTAACATTAGGATGGTTCCTCTTGCAACAGAGATAATCACCATGCCGCTTACGGGTAAAGAATCACCCGTTCCGGCACTTAAGGAGAAGAACTTCAAACACTGCGGTGTCAAGGAAGCAGTATTCCCCTTCAATATGTTCCAGGAGGTTGATCCGCTCCTTGGACCCGAGATGAGGTCTACAGGTGAAGTCCTTGGAATGGCCGAGACTTTCGGTGAAGCCTACTTCAAGGCCCAGGAAGCAACACAGACCAAGCTTCCACTTGAAGGTACCGTACTTATCAGTGTTAATGACAGGGATAAGGCCGAGCTTGTTGAGGTTGCCAAGATGTTTAATGACTGCGGCTTTAAGATAATCGCAACCGGCGGAACCTGTGATATGATAGTAGATGCGGGCATACCCGCCACCAAGATTTTCAAGCTTCAGCAGGGGCGTCCCAATGTGCTTGACGCTATCACCAATAATGAGGTGGATCTTGTTATCAATACACCTGATGATAAGAAGGGGGCAATGGATGACTCTTATATAAGGAAGGGAGTCATCAAGGCACGTATTCCTTATGTTACCACGATGGCAGCTGCGAAGGCTTCGGCCCAGGGTATCAAGGCAATGCAGGATAAGACTTCCGGCGTTAAGAGCCTGCATAAGTTCCATGCAGAGATAGAATAAAAGATAAAGAGAATTATTTTGGGAAATTCAGAAATATTAAGTATCAGAGTAGGAGAAAAATCATGTTAGACATGAAGTTCGTCAGGGAGAATCCCGACATCGTTAAACAGAATCTTAAGAATAAGTTCCAGGAGGAGAAGCTTCCCTTAGTGGATGAGGTCATAGAGCTTGATGCACAGTCAAGGGCAGCCAAGCAGGAAGCCGATGAGCTCAGGGCAAACAGGAATAAGATAAGCAAGCAGATCGGCGCTCTTATGGCTCAGGGCAAGAAGGAAGAAGCTGAGGAAGTCAAGAAGGAAGTTACGAAGAACTCCGAGCGTCTCGCCGAGCTTGAAGCCCTGGAAGCAGAGCTGTCCGAGAAAGTATTAAAGATCATGATGACCATTCCCAACATCATCGATCCTTCGGTACCGATCGGTAAGGATGATTCGGAGAATGTTGAGGTAACAAAGTACGGAGACCCTGTGGTACCTGACTTTGAAATCCCGTATCATACCGAGATCATGGAGCGGTTTGACGGTATAGATCTGGATGCTGCAGGTAAGGTTGCCGGTAACGGTTTCTATTATCTCATGGGCGATATAGCAAGGCTTCATTCGGCTGTTATTTCATATGCGCGTGACTTTATGATCGACAGGGGATTTACATATTGTGTGCCTCCCTTTATGATCAGGAGCAACGTTGTTACGGGCGTTATGTCCTTTGCCGAGATGGATGCCATGATGTATAAGATCGAGGGTGAGGATCTGTATCTTATCGGTACCAGCGAGCATTCAATGATCGGTAAGTTTATAGATACTATCGTTGAGGAGGATTCGCTCCCCAGGACTCTTACCAGCTATTCACCCTGCTTCCGTAAGGAGAAGGGTGCGCACGGTATCGAGGAACGCGGTGTTTACAGGATCCACCAGTTCGAGAAGCAGGA
>JBGUQP010000347.1:0-12559 GCA_045131145.1 Lachnospiraceae bacterium
ATGATACAGAGGAACCGGTAGAGAATAACGGTGAAGTATCACTTGAACTTTCGGCTCAGGGCCTTTATGCAAACATGGCATCGGAAGGGAATAACAATGTTAATATAAAGGATGCTTAATCAAGGACAAACCAATAAAGATTTGGTATAATAAGGCCTGGGCACTGCCCGGGCCTTATTTGATCATAAGGGGAACCGGTCATTATTACTCATGATGGAAAAAAGAGAAGAAAAAAACAATAAAGAACTGAATAGCAGAAGCAAATATGCGATAGCAACCGTCCTTCTTATCGTAATGATAGTAATATCCGGACTTGTTACCCTGGTGACCATGATCTACTTCAGACACAGGGTAAGAGAGGATATGAACCTTACGAAGAATGAGGAGGGTGACCCCGAAAGATACTATTCCCTTGTAGTGAGGGATAGTGAGGATCCCTACTGGGTATCGGCTTACGACAGCATGCGGAAGCAGGGTGAACTGTACAACGTGTATGTTGACAGGGCAGGGAAGAACCTGTCAGTCGATTACTCCAAATACGACCTTATGGAGATGGCGATATCATCAAGAGTAGACGGGATCATATATGAAGCGGATGATTCGGAGGAATCCCTGAAGCTTATAAACAAGGCTGTGGCAGCGGGTATCCCTGTCGTAACCGTCCGTGCCGATGCACCTGCCAGCGCAAGAAGAAGCTTCGTGGGTGTAAGCTTCTACAATTTAGGTACCGAATACGGGAGGCTGATAACGGAAGCAGGCAGGGAAGCTGTAAAGTTAAAACCTTCGGATAAGAGGGATACCGTATCGGTCCTGGTTCTTACCGACGGCAGCATACAGGACACTTCCCAGAATGTGGTGCTGGCTGCCCTTAAAGAGACTGTTCAAAAGGAGGCGGCGGATGATTCTTACGAGATCATAATAGGAACCGCACAGATAGACAACAGCGGTGAATTCACTGCCGAGGAATCGGTGAGAGACCTCCTTTATTCGGCTTCTCTTCCGGATATAATCGTATGTCTTAACGAAGTTAACACGGAGAGTGTTTATCAGACCATTGTAGAGATGAACAAGGTCGGTAAATCGATAATACTCGGATATGATGACTCTGATATTATTCTGAAGGCTATAGAGAGAGAGGGAATATATGCTTCCATAACGGTGGATACCCAGCAGCTGGGGCAGGACTGTGTGGAGGCTTTGAACGAATATATAGTCTATAAGCACGTCAGTGATTATTACGGTGTTGATTACAAGATAATAAACAGTAAAAATGTTACGGAGTACAGAATGAGTGAGGTGGCGGATGAAGAGTAAACGGTTCTTTCAAAACCTCCCGATACAGACGAGACTTATTGTTATTTTCCTTATCACCACTGCTCTTATTTTCATGGTCAATGTCTTTGTCTATGTAAATATCAACGGAATGATCGAGCAGATCGAGGCTGTGTATTCAAGTAATATAAGCCTTAACGATCTGGCCGAAACATTATCTGACGTCCATGAGGAGATGGCCCGGTACTTAAAGACCAAGAGTACGGACTCACTTGAGGAGTATTACAGGTACGGGCAGGAATACAGGGACCAGATCGAAGCCCTTACTATAAGTACATCTTCCAGTGAAGTCCAGTATATGAAGAACTGTATAGTCAATATGTCCTACACTTATCTTGACAGGACGGATGCTACCATAAATGCCAAGAGAGGAAGAAATGTATCCAAATATGTCGGAACATATGATGAGTGTCTTAAGATATATGACTATCTGAACACATGCATTTACTCCCTTAACAACGAGCAGTTTAAGGAGAGCTCGGGTAATTATGCCGGCCTGTTAAAGTCACTCAAGTATTCGGAAGTATTCTGCCTTACCATTCTGGTCCTTGTGGCCATTAGTAATGTTCTTCTTATAATCCTTGCAACCCAGACGATAACCAATCCTCTTAAGCTTCTGGCCAAGAGAGCCAATGAAGTATCCGACGGTAAGCTTGAGGGTGAACTTCTGAAGGTGGAATCAAAGGATGAAGTAGGCGTTGTGACCAAGGCCTTCAACCAGATGGTAACAAGCCTTCGGGATTATATTGAACAGGTTAAGGACAATGCTCTTAAAGAGAATGCAATGATGGAGAAGGAACTGAGGATGAATGCGGCCCTCAAGGATGCCCAGCTTAAATACCTGCAGGCCCAGATCAATCCGCATTTCCTTTTTAATACACTCAATGCCGGGGCCCAGCTTGCCATGCTTGAAGGGGCGGACAGGACCAACACCTACATACAGAAGATGGCTGATTTCTTCAGATATAATATTAAGAAGAATCACGAGCTTGTGACCATAGCGGATGAGATAGAACTTATAGATAACTATATATACATATTAAACGTACGGTTTTCGGGTGATATCCACTTTGAGAAGCATATAGACGAAGAGCTGACATCAATAGAGATACCGAGTATGACTTTGCAGCCGATAGTGGAAAACGCCGTAAACTACGGTATCAGGAATATTGACTGGGAAGGCCTTATAACACTGTCCCTCTACAGCGAAGGTGACAGGGCCTGCATATCGGTAAAGGATAACGGAGCCGGAATGCCTCAGGATAAGATCGACAGGATACTGTCGGATGAACTGGTACCGTCGGAGCCTACGGGTGATTCCAACGGGATAGGACTGACCAACGTTATATCGAGGCTTGACCTGCACTATAATGTTGATAATATCTTCAATATTTATTCGGAGGGTGAGAATAAGGGTACCGAGGTTGTAATAAGGATACCCAGGGGAGCATAGATGTACATTTGTTCAGGAAGAAAGATGAGGAAATAAAACATGTATAAGGTACTGCTTGCGGATGATGAGGGAATAGTGATCGATTCGCTCAAGTTCATAATAGAAAAGAACTTTCCGGAGACATGTCAGATAGAATCGGCAAAAACCGGAAGGAAGGTAATAGAACTGGCTGAGAGCTTCAGGCCGGATATTGCCTTTATGGACATTCAGATGCCGGGTATCAACGGTATCGAGGCCATGAAGGAGATAAGGGAAGTAAACAAATCAACCATCTTCATAGTTATGTCTGCCTACGATAAGTTTGACTATGCCAAGGAAGCCATTAACTTAGGAGTTCTTGATTACCTTAACAAGCCTGTTGACCAGGGAAGGATAGTAGAGGTCTTAAAGCGTGCAATGAAGATGATCGATGATGAGAAGGAAAGAAGGAGCCAGGACCTTCTTATCAAGGAGAAGCTTGAGACGGTTGTTCCCATAATAGAGAACAACATGATCTACACCGCTCTTTTCAGGGATGATTATGATGAAGAGATTGATAACTTCAGGAATCTTCTGTCTATAGATAAGGATTACGGCTATGTGATCCTTCTTGAGTGGGGAGACAACCAGTCCGAGCATCATCTGACCAATGCCGTCGGGTCGGGAATAAGGATGCAGTCCTACTATAAGGAAATAAGGGAAGTGGTCAAGGGCTTTTACGAGTGTATCATAAGTTCAATGATGACCAACCGCGTGATCATATATGTGCCTTACGGGAAGAATACACTGGAATACAGTGAACGTATCGAGATCATTGAGAAGACAAGAACGATGATCCGCAAGCTCAAGCAGTACGTTGACGTAAGGTTCAGGGCCGGGATCGGATCGGTGGTTGAACTGCTTGAGTGTGCAAGGTCCTATGAGGAAGCCCAGAGGGCATTAAGGAAGAGTGACGGAACGGTAGCCCATGTTGCCGACCTGCCTATAATAGCAAGTTATGAGGATAATTATCCCATAGACCAGGAACGCCGCATCTTTGAGATGACTGAGAAGGGTAATGAGAATGAGGCCCTTATCGCGGCCAACCGCTTCTTCGGATGGATGGTCGAGAACTACAGTGACCATATTATGGATATAAAACTGAAGGCTCTTGAATTTGTTTTGTGGTCTGAACACCTTGCGATCACAGAAGGCGGTATGAAATACAATTTCCTGTCAAGACAGGACTACCTGCCCTCCCTGCTTGAGCTCAATACGCTTGATGAGATACAGCAGTGGTTTACAAACAAGATAGGGGCAGCCTGCCGTGATGTTGTCCAGAGTAAGGAAAAGCAGTCATCTTCTTCCGTTGAGCGGGCAAAATCATTCATAGCCGAGCGTTACAATAAAGATATTTCCCTTGATGATGTTTCAAGGGAGGTTGATATAAGCCCTTACTACTTCAGCAAGCTTTTCAAGGAAGAAACGGGTGAGAACTTCATCGAGTACCTGACTTCCTTAAGGATAAGCAAGGCAAAGCAGCTTATAAGCGGGACTGATATGTCCATGAAGGAGATATGTACGGAGGTAGGATACTCCGACCCCAATTATTTTTCGAGGATATTTAAGAAGAATGTCGGAGTCACACCTACGGAATATAAGGAGAATGTGTAAATGAAGATCAAAATGAAGACATTCATTTGTATGATCATGCTGTCCTTGCTGTTATCAGGCTGCGGGAGCGAGGACAATAAGCAGAAGGAAACGGTAAATACGGACAATGACAGGATACAGATAGGAATGAGCTTTGATTCGTTCGTTATCGAAAGGTGGCAGCGGGACAGGGATGTATTTGTTGCGACCGCAAGGGAACTTGGTGCCGAAGTCAATGTACAGTCGGCAAACGGTGAGATTGAAGAGCAGATATCCCAGATAAAATATTTCATTAATAAAAAGGTTGATGCAATAGTGGTGGTTCCCATAGATGCACAGGCACTTACGGAAGTTGTAGTCAAGGCTAAGAAAGCAGGGATCCCGGTCATGTGCTATGACAGACTGATAAAGAATGCAAATACAGACCTCTATATATCCTTTGACAATGAGAAGGTAGGCGATCTTATGGGGCGGGCACTCTATGACAAGCTGGGAAAGAACAGAAAGATAATAGAAGTATGCGGACCCGAAAGTGATAACAATGTCGAACAGGTGGCAGAAGGGTTCAGTTACCAGTCAAGGAGAAATGCAGCCAGGATAATAGACACCTGCCACTGCGAGGGCTGGCATTCCGAGATAGCGTATGATTATATCATTTCTCATGAGGATATTGTGAAGAAGGCTGACGGGATAATGTGCGGTAATGATGCTCTTGCAGGCGTTGTGATAAAAGCCCTGTCGGAAATGAGGCTTGCTGGTGATATCCTTGTGGTAGGACAGGATGCGGATCTTGAGGCCTGCCAGAGGATAGTTGAGGGAACGCAGGAGATGACTGTATATAAGCCGGTTGAGAACCTTGCAAAAACGGCAGCGGAATATGCGGTGGCTTTGGCAAAAGGGGAAGAGGTTAAGACTGCCACAAGGTACAATGACGGAACATATGATGTTCCTTTCGTAAAACTTCAGCCGATCGCGGTAACGGCCCAGAACATGGACGAGACCATTATAGCCGGCGGTTATCATCTTAAGGAGGATGTGTATCTGAACAAGTAGCACAATTTTGTCCTGTGCTAGAATGTGAACAAAATTATGCTATCGTGACTAAAAAATGAACGAATTATGAACAAATAAATGAAGTAGTTAACAATTTTGTACTATTTATTTCGTGATATAGTGTCAACTGTAACAAGTAGCAATTCGGTTTTTTCGGATTGTATGACAATTTCAAAGGGAGGAAATCAAGAAATGAAGAAGAAATTACTTGGTGCAGTTCTCAGCGTAGCAATGGTTGCTACATTACTTAGTGGATGTGGCGGATCTGCCGCAGCTCCTGAAGCAGCTCCTGCAGCTCCTGCAGCTGAAGCAGCTCCTGCAGAAGAGGCAGCTCCTGCAGAGGAAGCAGCTCCTGCAGAGGAAGAGGCTCCTGCAGCAGAGGCTAATGGCTCAAAGGTTGGCGTAGCAATGCCTACCAAGGATCTTCAGAGATGGAATCAGGATGGTTCCAACATGGAAGCAGAGCTTAAGGCAGCTGGTTACGAAGTAGATCTTCAGTATGCTTCAAACGACGTTCAGACTCAGGTTTCTCAGATCGAGAACATGATCAACAACGGATGTAGCGTTCTGGTTATCGCTTCAATCGAAGGTGATTCACTTGGTACAGTTCTTGCTACCGCTAAGGAGAAGAACATCCCCGTTATCGCTTATGACCGTCTTATCATGAACACAGATGCAGTTTCTTACTATGCTACATTTGATAACTACATGGTAGGTACAAAGCAGGGCGAGTACATCAGGGATCAGTTAAAGCTTGATTCAGAAGCAGGCCCCTTCAATCTTGAGGTTACCACCGGTGATCCCGGCGACAACAACGCAAGATACTTCTATCAGGGTGCTATCGACGTTCTTCAGCCTTACATCGACGAGGGTAAGCTCGTTGTTAAGTCAGGTCAGCTTGACTTCGATCAGGTTGCTACAGCTTCTTGGTCATCAGAGAACGCACAGAGCCGTGCAGAGAACATCGTATCTTCGAACTACTCAGATGGTTCCAACATCGATGCTTGGCTTTGCTCAAACGACTCTACAGCACAGGGTGTAGTTGCAGCTCTTGATGCTAACTACAACGGCGAGTGGCCTATCATCACCGGTCAGGACTGTGATATCGTATCTGTACAGAACATGATCGCTGGAAAGCAGTCAATGTCAATCTTCAAGGATACACGTACACTTGCATCACAGGTTGTTAAGATGGTTGGTCAGATCCTTTCAGGCGAGACAGTTGATGTTAACGATACCGAGACATATGACAATGGTACAGGCGTTATCCCTTCATACCTTTGCGAGCCCGTATTTGCTGATATCAACAACTACAAAGAGCTTCTTATCGACTCAGGTTACTACACAGAGGATCAGCTTAAGTAATTCTTAAGCATAACAGAATGAACTATAACTATACAGGCGGGCCCAAAAACCCGCCTGTAGGTTTAAGTAGAGCTTTTCTGGAGAAGGAAAAAATTGTTTGGGAGGGATTGACTTTGGCAAATTTAATACTCGAAATGAAAAACATTACCAAAACCTTTCCTGGCGTAAAAGCCCTTGACAATGTCAATCTTCAGGTAGAGGAGGGCGAGATTCACGCTCTGGTCGGAGAGAACGGCGCAGGTAAGTCCACGCTTATGAATGTTCTTTCCGGCATTTATCCGTACGGAACATATGAAGGTGACATAGTCTACAAAGGAGAGGTATGTAAATTCAACAAGATCAAGGATTCGGAGTCCAGGGGAATCGTTATCATCCATCAGGAGCTGGCACTTATTCCTTACATGACCATAGGTGAGAACATGTACCTTGGTAATGAGCGCGGTAAGAGTGCAGCCATTGACTGGAACGAGACCTACGGCGAGGCTGACAAATATCTTAAGATGGTTGGTCTTGAAGACAGTTCAAGAACACTGGTAAAGGATATCGGTACAGGTAAGCAGCAGATGGTTGAGATAGCCAAGGCGCTAGCCAAGCATGCCAAGTTGCTTATACTTGATGAGCCTACATCTTCACTTAATGAACAGGATTCCAAGGCACTCCTTGATCTGCTTCTCGATTTTAAGAAGCAGGGAATGACTTCGATAATCATATCTCATAAGCTTAATGAGGTTGCATATGTGGCTGACAAGATCACGGTAATCCGTGACGGTTCCACGATCGAAACCTTAAATGCCAAGACTGAAGAGATTTCAGAAGATAGAATAATAAAGGGTATGGTAGGCCGTGAGCTTACCGACAGGTTCCCTAAGAGACATGATGTTAAGATAGGTGATGTCAGTCTTGAAGTTAAGAACTGGACCGTACATCATCCCAAGTATGTTGAGAGAAAGGTCGTTAATGATGTTTCCATGAACGTACGAAAGGGAGAGGTTGTTGGTATTTACGGTCTTATGGGTGCGGGCCGTACCGAACTTGCCATGAGTATTTTCGGTAAGTCATACGGTACAAACATCACAGGTACAATGACGATCGACGGTAAAGAAGTTCATATCAACACCATCAAGGATGCGATCGAGCACAAGATAGCATATGTTACCGAAGACCGTAAGGGTAACGGACTCGTACTTACCAATCCTATCAAGATAAACACAACACTTGCCAACCTTAAGGAGGTAAGTAACAGGGGTATTATTGATAAGGATAAGGAATATCAGGTAGCTGTTGAATACAAGGATAAGCTTAAGACCAAGACTCCGTCGGTTGAACAGAACGTCGGAAACCTTTCCGGTGGTAATCAGCAGAAGGTACTCCTTGCCAAGTGGATGTTTGCAAATCCCGATATACTGATACTTGACGAGCCTACAAGAGGTATCGATGTCGGTGCCAAGTATGAGATCTATTGTATCATCAATGATCTTGTTGCGGCAGGTAAGTCGGTTATCATGATATCATCCGAGCTTCCCGAAGTACTCGGAATGTCCGACAGGATATATATAATGAACGCAAGCCGCATGGTCGGTGAGTTAAACAGCGAGGAAGCTACTCAAGAGGCTATCATGAGCAGTATCCTTAAGTCAGGAAGGGGTGAATAATTATGGAAAAATCAAGCGTATTGTTAACACTTAAAAAATACACCATGGTCATCGCCCTTGTAGTGGTATTCATCATATTTGCGATCGCTACCGAAGGAAAAATAGTTTATCCGCAGAATATTACAAACCTTCTTTCTCAGAATACATACGTATTCGTACTCGGTGTTGGTATGCTCTTATGTATTTTGACCGGTGGTAACATCGACCTTGCCGTAGGTTCTGTATTATGTTTTGCGGCAGCTGTAGGTTCATCAATGATGAATAAGGGTGTAAGCCCTGTCATCGGTGTTCTTGTAATGATCCTTGTAGGTCTGCTGGTTGGTATATGGCAGGGCTTCTGGATCGCTTATATCAAGGTTCCGCCTTTCATTGCAACCCTGTCGGGTATGTACGCTTTCAGGGGACTTGCAAACGTAGTCCTTGAAGGTATGGACGTAAACCTTAAGGGATTCACCGGATTTATCAACCTGTTCGGCGGCGGTGCCGACTGTTACATTAAGGACTTTTCCGGTCCTACTCAGGCAATGCTTGACTCTGCAGACGGAGCCAAGATCCTTGAAACATATAATGCCGGCCAGATACTGGATGCAGGACGTGCCGGACATATCAATTACCTTTGTATGATAGTGGGTATTGTAGTTGTTATCGTCTACATTGCCATGGTTGCCAAGGGACGTATGAACGCCGCCAAGCGCGGATACGAGACCACACCTCTTGGATCTGAGATCATAAAGTGCGTACTTATAAGTGCCGCTATCATGTTTATCACAGAGAGACTGGCTGAGTATAAGGGAATTCCCACATCATTCATCTGGGTATTGCTGGTAGTACTCATTTACGGTTATGTAACAACAAGGACCAGGATAGGACGTCACCTTTATGCTGTCGGCGGTAACGTTAAGGCAGCCGGCCTTTCCGGTATCAATACAAGATTCGTTTACTTCTTCGCTTATATCAACATGGGTCTCCTTACGGGACTTGCAGGTGCACTTGTTGCAGCAAGACTTACCAAGGCTACTCCCAAGATGGGTGAAGGTTATGAGATGGATGCGATCGGTGCCTGCTTCATCGGTGGTGCTTCCGCTTACGGTGGAATAGGTACGGTTCCCGGAGTTATCATCGGTGCTCTTCTTACCGGTGTTATCAACCAGGGTATGTCACTTATGGGTATCGAGGCTAACTGGCAGAAGGTTGTTAAAGGTTTGGTTCTCCTTGGCGCCGTTATCTTCGATGTAGTTTCGAAGAATGAGAAGAAATAGGGAGGAGGGATGATAATATGAATAACGTAGGAAAAGTATTAAAAGCTCATACAATGAAGATTGTCCTGGTCCTCGTAGTTCTTTTCTTCGCATGGAAGACCAGTGGTGGAAGCTCTATATTAAAGCCGGAGAACATCACGGCTCTTATAAATCAGAATGCATATGTATATGTACTTGCAACAGGTATGTTAATGTGTATGCTCATTAAGGGTAACATCGACCTGTCGGTAGGTGCGGTTGTTTGCTTCGTTGATACGGTAGGTGCGATCCTTATGGTTAAGCAGGGACTTCCCGTTCCTGTGGTAATGCTTGCAATGCTTGTTTTAGGTCTTATAATCGGCTGCTTTCTGGGCTGGGTAATAGCTTACCTTAATATCCCCCCGTGGATCGCAACGCTGGCAGGTTTCCTCTCATTCAGGGGTCTCGGTACAGCTATCGTAAACGGTCAGACTATAGGTATAGGCCAGTGTGAGTCATACCTTAAGCTCTTTAACGGCAACATACCGGCACTCTTTAATATAGGTACGTTAAACGGTATGTGTGTCCTTATCGGTGTTGCCGCTTGTGTTATCATAGTGGTTTCACAGCTTAGGGACAGGGCAAACAAGCTCAAGAAAGGCTATGAGGCTGATACATTCTCAACTGTAATAATAAGGTGCGTGATCCTGTGTGCAGTAATCCTCTTCTTCACGGAGAGACTGGGCAGGGATAAGGGTATTCCCTTCACACTTGTATGGGTAGCAGTTATAACTCTTATTTACAACTTTATCACCAGCAAGACCGTTATCGGCCGTTACTTCTATACAATGGGTGGTAATGTTGAGGCTACAAGGCTTTCGGGTATCGATACCAAGAAGATCCTCTTCCTTGCATACCTTAACATGCACTTCCTTACAGTCATCACAAGCTGGATATCAATGGCAAGGCTTTCGGCAGCTAACCCCAACGCAGGTCTTAACTACGAGCTTGATGCGATCTCTGCTTGTATCGTCGGCGGTGTATCTGCTTACGGTGGTTCGGGTTCGGTATTCGGTATGATCGTTGGTGCAACACTTATCGGTGTCATCAACTTAGGTATGAGTCTTATGAACGTTGACTCTAACTGGCAGAAGGTGGTTAAGGGTCTTGTTCTTCTTGCAGCCGTTGTATTTGAGATATTCAATAACAGGGACAAGAAGAAGGCCTGAAGCACTATTTAATACAGGGTATTATATTTGCCAATAGATGGGGGCGGCTATTCGGGTTTATCCCGGTAGCCGTCCCTTGACTTTCTTAAACATTTTTTTTATCTTAAGTACGGAGTACTTGTTGCTTTTAGTAGGAGAAAAACATGGAAATATTTGGTTTATCGGATCTGACATGGATCAGCGGGATCGCATTCATTCTCTGCCTTGGGTTTGGGATATATATGATCAAGACCGGCAAGCCGGGATTTGTACGGAGCTTTAATGACAATTCAAGCTACAGGGATAAGGAGCAGTATGCTAAAAAGGGAGGCCGTCTCCTGCTGTGCCTTGCAGGGGCCTGTCTGGTAATGGCCGGGGTAGCCTTTATAAGTCCTACAGCATCCAATATCATCGGCATACTTGCCCTTGCTGTTTTTGCATATTTCTGGAAGAAGATGAGTGATGAATTCGGCCCTGTTTGATCTTGATGAGGAATTAAAGAAGCTGCCCGATAAACCGGGTGTCTATATCATGCATGATGAGGATGACAACATTATCTATGTGGGTAAGGCGGTCATCCTTAAAAATCGCGTCCGTTCATATTTCCGTGAGAGTACAAATAAAACGCTGAAGATAAGGACCATGGTAAGCAAGATAGCGTGGTTTGAGTATGTTGTTACCGATTCGGAACTTGAAGCACTGGTTCTTGAGAACAATCTTATCAAGGAAAATCAGCCCAAATACAATACTCTTCTAAAGGATGACAAAACCTATCCCTATATCAAAGTCACTATAGGGGAGGACTATCCGAGAATATTTATGACCCGTAAGGTAAGGAAGGATAATGCAAGATATTACGGACCTTATACATCCGCAGGTGCCGTAAAGGATACGATTGAACTTCTGTGCAAGCTCTATAAGATAAGGACATGTACCCATAAATATAACTCGGATATATTCGACGGTGGTGCATCCGTGGAAGAGAAAATGGGAAACGCATGTCTTTACTATCATATACATCAATGCTCTGCTCCGTGCCTTGGGATAGTAAGCAGAGAGGACTATTTAAGATCGATTCAGGGAGCGGTTGACTTTTTAAACGGGAATTACAGACCGCTCATTAACGAGCTTACAGATAAGATGAACGCCCAGGCGGAATCACTGGAATTTGAAGAGGCTACCCTTACAAGAGATCTTTTGGAAAGCGTTAAGGCTGTTGCCCAGAAGCAGAAGATAACCGATACGGGCGGTGAGGATAAGGATATAATCGCCATGGCAAGGGAGGGTGATTCTGTCATAATCCAGGTCTTCTTTATAAGAGACGGTAAGATCATAGGCCGGGAGCATTATTATATGAAGCATACGGAACAGACGGGAGACGATGAGATAATAAGAAATTTCGTCATGCAGTTTTATGCCGGCACACCTTATATTCCAAAGGAACTTATAATACCGACGGACATCGAAGATATGGATCTTTGTTCCGACTGGCTGAGTGAAAAACGGGGAAGCAGGGTTAAGCTGACTGTGCCGGTAAAGGGTAAAAAGGAGAAACTGGTTGAACTTGCCGAGAAAAACGCCAGGATCGTGCTGCAGCAGGATATAGATAAGATAAAGAGAAATAAGGCAAGGACCGAGGGAGCGGTAAAGGAGCTTATGGACCTTCTT
>JBGUQP010000348.1:0-4994 GCA_045131145.1 Lachnospiraceae bacterium
ATAAAACGCTCGCTTACAAAGATACCGATATTATGCCTCTCCCCGGAATTATCCTTCTTGCTTCCGGTATACCGGTACCCCATTTCATCCGCCTTTTTTATGATCATCTCGCGGACTGCTTCCGAAACACCTTCCTTACCCGTAAGTGCCTTGGACACGGATACCGTGCTGACTCCCAGTTCCCGTGCAACATCCCCCATGGTAACGCTTTTTCTTATCATCCCGCACTCCCCTCGTTATTAATATTTGACGTTCCCCGCGAACTTGCAGGTAATTTCCTTAACGGGTATATATTAACACCAATTAATTACTTCATCTATATATTTTAGGTAATTTAGGTAATTTACTTATATTATCTGCAGTTGAACTTTTACTTAATTAATCCCTTTCCATGTATGCTGTAACTGCTTGCATACATTCTTCTTAAGTTTCCCACACTGTTATACTTCTCTCCTATGATAAATTCCTTTGACCAGGCCATAAAATAAGCCCAGGGCACATGTGATTTTGCCAGCATATCAATGTCCGGCAGATATCCCACCTCGGCCAATGCCGCCACCTTCTTATCCGACGTATTCGTGGCAAGCTCTTCGTATTCTTTGGCGTAATCGGTTGCCCTGTACTCCTCCGGATATACATCCACTGAAATAACATCCACATATTCATCTCCCGGGTAACCCTCGGAAAGCCTGCTGTTCCACACCCAGAGAAGGTTGTCAAGATGATGCTTACCCGTATAACGCTCAAACATAAGCTTATACAGCTCCATTGCTGTTTCGGAACCCTTAGATCCCCACCAGAACCAGTCACCATCCGACTCATGAAAGGGCCTCCACAGCACCGGTATATCATTATCGCAAAATGGCTTAAGCAATCCGGCGATCACATCCATGTCATGGAAGAAGGCTTCCCTCTCGGGGGTTCCCTCTGTGAGCACCCTGTCAGCGTCAAAATCAGTATTGGCCGCATAAAAACTCTTATCCCTGCCTCCCATTGGGGAAAACCAGTGGAAGGAGAACGTAAGTATCCCATCTGTTGAGCCGGCCCACTTTAACGCGGTATCAAGCGTTCCCCGGTTATCATATATCTCCTTAAGGCATTCATAGGAGGCATCGTCATAGTTTATATTGGGCGAATAAGCCAGAAGTTCAAAGCCGCGAAGCTTCGGTACCCTTCCTGTCTTTTCATAGATGTATGTGATCTCCTCCATCTGATTGGTCTGGGTATGCTGTCCGGTGATGATCGATTTCCCTGCTGTCTCACACAAGTAACCAAGCAGTTTCATAGCATTTTTCGTTGCGTTTTTGTTAACCGGTATCTGATTCATTAAGACCTCCTTAACAGAAAACATTTATCCTGAGTTAGTGCAACTACCCCACAACATTTATCAGGTAAAAGTCACTTGCACAATCATCCGCCTTCTCGATCGTTACCGTGAGTGTATGCTGCTCCGCATTATCGCCTGCATTATGCAAATAACCGCCGCAATCACTCTGTTCCGGGAAGCTGCCGTTCCTGCATATCCTTCCATGATACACAAGCGTTGCCATATAAGCCTTATCGCCCCAGTCCTCGTCAAAATTAGCATCCAGCCTTATACGGTTTTCTTCATCGCCGTCTATGACCGCATACGCAACCGGTGCCGGTTTATTGACCGATTTACGGTACATTAAAGCCAGTTCGCTTCCGGTGAATTTAAAGCTAATGGAATCGCCCTCCTTTGATGCATGCCAGCCGTTCCTGAACACATCCCTGACCTCGCTTGACAGCACGGGATCATCACCGGGTTTTTTACTGTCTTGTACATCAAAACCTGTATTTATCCCAAAGGGTTCCATTGCGGGAACATCGTCTTCTGTAAACCCGTTAAGCACAGGGGTTGAGTTTAGCCTGTTATATCTATTTACATCCTCATACCTGTCGGGAGTCATGGCAGGCGGCAGCTGCTGTTCCTTTGTTATTCCTGTTTCACTGCAGGGATCTGCTCCTTCTGCCTTAAGGTCATTAAGGTAATCCGTGATATGGCCCGCAACTATTCCGTGTCCAAGATCGTTCGGATGGAGCATGTCACCTGTTATGTCATTTATGCTTATCTTTTGTCCGCCAGGCAAGATCAGCCTGCCATCCGGAGCAGCCATGAATTTATCATAGATACATTCCTTCATGCTTATGCAGGGGATTCCATAATGCCTTCCTATTTCCGCATGAACCTCCTCGAAATTCCTTCCGTTATCGTACTTAACCGAATTAACTATGAGTACTGCAGGGGCATTGCCGGACCCGTTTTTATGCGAGAGGATCCTTCGTATAAGGCCTTCATAGGTTTCCCTGAACAGGTCGCTTCTGTTATAATGCATATGTTCGCCAGAACCCTCAGATGATCCATCCAGAAGTTCGTCATTATCATTCACACTGTATTCAACTATAACAAAATCCGGATCATACTTAAGCAGATCATCCGATACTCTGGCGACACCGAATTGCGATGTGGTAGCGCCGATGCCTGCATTGACATACCTGACTTTCGTTTCAGGGAAGCTGTCCTTCCACCATTTAAATACCCTTGCTGCATAGCATAGGGCCTCATCGCTCACTACCGCGCCCTGGGTGATCGAACCGCCTATGAATCCGATGGTGATCTGCTCACCCTCTGCGGCCCGTTTCATTACGTTTATTATGTTGTCAGGAGTTCCTGTGTTTTTCATGTATAATCTCCATTCTTTAAATTAATGGATTGACGTGTACTGGATAGTTGATTATAATTTAGATATGAAGAGTGCTACCGATAGACGGTTGTCCACTTTTTGTGGTTATTAGTAGTAATAACCGCCAGTGTCGTGGCTGGCGGTTATTTTTTTGCTTTGCTGTTATGACCTATCGCATAACCCAAAGCAAAGCAAGTAATTGCAAAACCAAGGACTGTAATCAGGTCAATTAAAGTCAGCAATGCTCAGTCCTCCTTTCAGGAAATTCCTCATATGAGGTTTCTATGTAAACAGAGTTCACAGTACCCTGAAGTCGGACAACCGCCTACCGTATATGGCAACACCCTTCCTCAACATATTATTACAAAACATTTGTTCTGTAAATAGAAAATTCGAAAAGGTGTTCGATTTTATTCAAGTTGTAAATAGATACACATCCGTCCGTTGTGATAAGGACACTTCCATGGCTCGACGATTTCCCTTGAAGGATCCGGATTACCGTCCTTGTCAACCTGAGAATACCACTCAGAGCCCGCCCTTTTATCTATCATCTTATCCTTGATATATCCCCATATATCCTCTGCAGCTCTTTCGTATTTTAATGCGCCTTCTTCATCGCCTGCCGCCCTGCACTTTGAGGCTGCATTCATGAATCCGAGCACTCCTTCCGCCTGCACCCACCACACACGGGTTTCATTATCCACACCCTTCTCACATTCATTCAGGATCGAATGATCGACGTAAGCCCTTTCGTATATACACCTGGCAAGTGCGTCATTTATCGGACTTATTTTCTCTGTATAAGCTTTATCATCCAGGATGTCAAGCCCCCTGTCCACAAGCCACGAAGCTTCAATATCATGGCCGTAGGAATGAAGATCTATAAGCGTATTATAATCCTTGTCAAAGAAGACTTCCTGTCTCTTAAGCACCGGGTTATATATCTTATCTGCAATGATATCCAGGATAAAACGGATATCATTTTCCACTGCCTCCTTCTCTGTAATCAGGTCAAAGTCATACATCTTATTCCCGCCCGACTCTTCACAGGATTCCGTCGCGTCGGATGATGCCGGATCCGACAGCCCGGACAGCACCTTCTTGATCACCCGAAGGTACTCGGTATATGCCTCATATACATGGAGCAGGGTGTTCATTGTCCTGTAAGCTTCAACCCCATTCTCGGAGAGCTTCTCATTTTCGGTCGGTTCAAAGTTGGCACTGAAGGCCTCAAGATAGCCGTCCCTGTCGCGGCATTTTGTCTCCACAATCCTTCTAAGCTCATGTGCCAGACACAGTGCTTCCGCATCTTTCGTTGCATCAAAATATGATGAAAGTGCATATATGGCAAATGCCTGATTGTAAGTGTGTTTCGTTTCATCGGCAGGCTCTCCGTCGTAGTCTACCGACCAGTAAACACCGCCGTTTCCCTTATCAAGAAAGGCCTTCTTGAGAAAATCATACGCCTGCAGGCATGCCTTCTCTATCTCTGTGCTGCTGCCTGATCTTTCTCCTGTCTTCCTTTCAAGCAGGATAAGGTTTGAAAAGAACCACAATATACGGCTGTTAAGAATACATCCCTTAACTGCCTTCTTGTCAAGCTTCAGATCATAGCTCAAAAGGCCGTAGAATCCACCGTATTCCCTGTCGATAAGGTTAAGCCAAAAAGGCGCAATATCCCTCTTAAGATGAGACAGCATCTCATCCTTCATCTTATTTTTCATTATGCTTTTCCTCCCTACTTTACGCTGTTGTTATATACTGCCCGCGCGATCGATATATACGTTTCACTGTAGGGGATCAGCATTGCCTGGAAGGCATGGTAAAGATCTGATTTTCCGGGCCATACAGTGCCTTTTAGGTGATTATGCTCATCAAGCTGATGGAACCATGAACCCGTCTTATGATCGAGTACGGTTGCATCAAGATATTCCATGAATTCGGCATAATCATCGGCGTATTTCTTATCACCCGTGATACGGTAAAGAACTGCAGATGTATTTATTGCTTCAGCCAGTGTCCAGTGCATCCTGTCACGGACGACCGGCTTACCGGTCCAATCTGTCGTATATACAATACCGGGAGCCCCGTCGACATTCCACGCATCTGACACAGCTCTGTCATAGAGTCTGCAGGCATGTGTGTAATAATCCTGCCTGTCGGTCTCGGATATGCTATCCGATGATCCGGCCCACTGGCTTATAAGCCTTGCCCACTCTATCCCATGACCGGGCGTTGCGCCGTACGGCTTAAAGGGGTCATCGGGCCTGTCTTTATTAAGTTCAAGGT
>JBGUQP010000349.1:0-7043 GCA_045131145.1 Lachnospiraceae bacterium
GGTGTTACCGGGTACCCTTCCTTTAATGCGCCCTTTGAGATCGCGGATGAGCTTGCCTCGGATGGGTTCGATGTTGTATGTCACGCCAATAACCATGTGTATGACCGAGGAGAGACGGGATTAGTCAATTGTATCACATATTGGGAAGATAATTATCCAAATGTCAGGATTGCAGGCATAAGTGACAATCAACAGGAGAACGACCCCATAATTATAGAAGAAAAGGGTATGAGGATAGCAGTGCTTAACTATACCTATGGTACCAATGGGGTCAATATATCCGGAGGCGACAGATATTCGGTCAATAGACTGAAAAAGGAGAGGGTCATTGACGATCTTCAAAAGGCTGAGGAGGCGGCTGACTTTACGATAGTGTGCCCGCATTGGGGAATAGAGTATGATCTGGTGCCTTCCGATGAGCAGAGGGAATGGGCTGAAATATTTATGGAAAACGGAGCCGATCTGATCATTGGTTCACATCCTCACGTGATCCAGCCGGTCGAGTGGATGGAGGATGAAGTCAATGACAGGAAGATGCTTATATATTACTCCCTGGGCAACTTCGTTAACTGGACAGCCGGTGAGGGACGAAATATAGGGTACCGGATGGTCGGGGGCATGGCCAGAGTCCGGGTCAGTCACGATGACCGTGATAAGGTGATGATAACTGATCATGACGTGGAAGCATTGGTTACACATCTGAGTAAAAATATCGATGAACTGACGGTATACAGGCTGAGTGATTACGTTGACCGACTGGCGGGGTCAAATGAAATAACAAAAAAAGACAGTAGTTTTTCTAAAGAGTATTGTGTCGACCTGTGCAATGAAGTATGGGGCGATGAATGGAAATGATCATTCCGCCGGGAGAATATAATAACGTGTGAAATGATATATTAAAATGATTTTTTCACTGTACAATTTGCCGGATGAGGTATATACTTATATATCGATGTTAGGTTTAACTAACTTTTGTTAGACGCACTGCCATTTGTTGATGGCTGGAAAATACGAAGTTAAATGAATGGGGCAGATAAGGCCGGGAGTGAAGAATATGGACAGTACACTTATCGGAAAATCAAAAGAGGATTACCTTGAGGCAATCCTTATACAGATAAATAAGAACGGAGCATGCAGGTCGACGGATGTGGCAGCACAGCTTGGCTTCTCCAAGCCGTCAGCTTCGATCGCGCTTAAGAAGCTGGAAGAGGATGGTTATATCATAAGGGATGACTGGAAGGTTGTACTTACTGACAAGGGTCGGGAGATCGCACAGGCAACCTATGAGAAGCATGCCTTCTTCGCCGGCTGGCTTGAGCGGGTCGGTATCGATGAAAAAACCGCGGAAGATGAGGCCTGCCTAATGGAGCACATCATATCCCGCGATTCATTTATCAAGATAAGAGAATACCTTAAGGAGCGTGACTCCTCACTTTAGCCGGCAAGTTCCGGAAGGTTGGAAGCAAAGCCCGGCAGAGTCTGCAGCTTGAAGAGGTTCATCTTATGTTTCTTATCTATCAGGGTCTTGGTGTCCTCATCATCAATAACTCCCTCACGGATATATCTATCCAAAACCGCATAGGTGAAGCCTAGGTTATCTTCATCGGTCTTGCCGCACAGACCGTCCGATGGTGCCTTGTCAACGAGGAAGGCAGGGACTTTAAGCAGCTTGCCGATCGCCTTGACCTCAGCTACCGTGAGGTGGGCAAGTGGGGAAAAGTCACCCGCCGCATCACCGTATCTTGTCGAGTAACCGACCCAGTCCTCGGATAAATTACATGTGTTAGCAACACGCCCGTTATGGCACTGGGAAACCGCATATAAAGTAGTCATACGGATCCTTGGAGGGAGGTTGATCCTTGCCTGGTCTGTAACTTCAATTCCCTTGTTCTCAAGCTCTTTAAGGGTTGAGGATACAGCCCCCGAAATATCGATCGTGAAGTTCTTTATCCCTAAGTGTTCCACAACCGCTCTTGAATCATCTATATCAGCCTGGACCCCGTTTGGCATCAGGACTCCGATGACCCGGTCCTTACCCAGAGCTTCCACACACAGACCTGCGGTAACCGTTGAGTCCTTACCTCCGGATATCCCGATCACTGCATTACAGCCCGGTCCGTTTACGTCAAACCAGTCCCGGATCCATTCTATACATTCGTCTTTTGTCTTTTCTGCGTTAAAGTTGTACATAGTTCGTCACCTCCCATAAGATTTCTATCACTATATATCTTCTTGCAGTTTGCGGGCCTTGTCAAGAGAATTACTGTTACAGCAAGTAGACACCTGATACGTTACAAGATATAATTCATATGAGATGCTGCAAAGGAAGGATGACAGATCATCATGGTACATTTCGTAGGTGCGGGACCCGGAGCGGTCGATCTTATAACCGTAAGAGGGAAGGAATTGATTGAAAAAGCAGATGTTATTGTATATGCGGGATCCCTTGTAAATCCTGCCCTGCTTGACTATGCAAGGGAGGGCTGCCTTAAGTATGACAGCGCCTGTATGACTTTAGAAGAAATAATGGATGTTATGCTAAATTCGGATGGAGAGATAGTTAGGCTCCATAGAGGCGATCCTTCGATATACGGGGCCATCAGGGAGCAGATGGACATCCTGGATGAATCGGGGATTCCCTACGATATATGTCCGGGAGTAAGTGCCATGTCGGGTGCCGCTGCCGCGCTTCGCGCCGAGTATACCCTGCCCGGGGTTTCTCAGTCGATCATAATCACAAGGGCCGAAGGACGTACCAAGGTGCCAAAGGGTCAGGAACTTAAGGAGATGGCAGTCCATGGTTCTACTATGGTCCTCTTCCTGTCAGCGGGAATGGCTGATAGGGTGAGCCGGGAGCTTATTGAAGGCGGCTATCCTGAAGAAACGGCTGCCGCTGTTGTATATAAGGCAACATGGCCCGATGAGAAGGTCATTTATACGACTGTGGGCAATCTGGCCCGCGACATGGAAGAGAACGATATAAGCAAAACAGCCCTTATTATAATCGGAAACGTTCTTGACAGCGAATATGAGTTGAGCAAGCTCTATGATAAAAATTTCGAAACCGGTTTCAGGAAGGTTAAGGAAGAGGATGATGAATGACGTTTGGTTTAAGGCGTCATGAGAACAAAAAATGATAAACGAATATATGGGCCGGAAGGTTGAAATTAGCGGTTTATCCATGTATTATATGATTAAATATGTGTTTTATTAAGATGACTTGCATAGGAGGTAGAATATGGCTTGTTTTACAGCACCGTTGGTTGAATCGGTTATTGTGACTGCGGTTACCAAGGCAGAAGAGAAGAAGGAAATGCAGCATGCAGGTGAGAGTACCACCAAGGCCGGGAAGATCTCCATCCCTTTAAGCCGCAGACTTAAATGGCTTACAAATATGTTATACGGCGGATCCGCACTGCTTGCTTTCGAGCATGTATGGCACGGAGAAGTTACCCCATGGTTCCCCTTCCTTACGGCTATGAGCAATGCCGAGGATGCGGCAGAGATGTTCCATGAGATCGCGACTGTGGGAGTTTCGATGGCAGCACTTATCACGGTGGTGTGGTTTGGAATGTGCGCGGCGGCAACATCTATCGTTAACCGGAAAGCTGACGATACTGCGAAGGAAACGGCTTGATGATTCTAAGTATCTGTTGCCGGGAGGGAATAATATGACTTTGCTTATAACAGTATTTGCGGCTGTTGTCGCAACCGTTAAATGGTATAACCGTAAGGATGATTCGATGAAGTTGGGGATCCTGCTGTTTCTTTACTGGGGCGCATCCCTTATGTGGCTGGTTGATGCGATCTTCGAATACGCCGAGCTTAAGGCCGAGTATTTCACGCCTGCAGCCGAGGATATGCTAAATGACTCATTCCTGGGACTTGCGGTAGTAGCTCTGGGACTTGTGATCTGGATTGTAAGGCTTCTTATCTTAGATCCCAAGGGAGTTATAAGTGCAAGCCTTAAGAAAGGCTGACCGATATGATTAGCTATTTAAAATAGCCGCTCAGTCTGGCCGGACATTGGGCGGTTATTTTTTGTGCAGAGCACTTAGCGAGGTATTATCGAATTTAGTGGAGATGACATTGCAGAGCACTTGGTTATTAGAAAAAGCAGATATGAGGAAGAAAGATGGACGAAAGATTACGTAGGCAGCTTGATTTTGCCTTAGAGATCGATAAGGAGAAGAACATCTTCCGCCAGACCCACTTATCGGGCCATGGAAGGAGGGAGAATGATGCCGAGCACGCCTGGCACATGGCGATCATGGCATACCTATTAAGAGAGTATGCCAACGAGGAAGTTGATGCAGGCAAAGTCATGCTCATGTGCCTCATACATGATATCGTTGAGATAGATGCGGGCGACACCTATGCTTACGACGAAGAGAGCAAGAAGTCCCAGAAAGAGAGGGAGGAAGCGGCCAAGGAGAGGATATTCTCCATCCTGCCTGATGACCAGAAGGCTGAGCTTAGTGCCATCTTTGAGGAGTTCGAGGAATGTGAGAGCCCGGAAGCTAAGTTTGCAAGGGCCATGGACAACCTGCAGCCCCTCATCTTAAACCATTCAAACGGCGGCAGCGACTGGGCCGAGCACGGGGTGAGCGCCGATAAGGTCTACGAGCGGCAGGGCAGGACAAAGTCAGGATCTAAGAAGCTGTATGAGGTGACCGATGCCATCATACAGGAGAATATTAGAAAGGGAAGCCTCAAAAAGGGATGAAGCACATAAATCTTGGGATAGTTGCACATGTTGATGCCGGCAAGACCACGCTGACGGAAGCCCTCCTATATAAGACGGGGAGTATCAGGCATCTTGGCCGGGTGGATGCGCGCGACACCTTTCTTGATACAAATGAACAGGAGCGGGAGCGGGGGATAACCATCTTTTCCAAGCAGGCCCGCCTTAAGACAGGATCACTTGATATTACTTTAGTCGATACGCCGGGCCATGTCGATTTTTCCGCTGAGGCAGAATCAGTCCTTCAGGTGCTTGATTACTGCATCCTTATAATAAGTGCGGCAGACGGGATCAAGGGGCACACCCTTACCCTCTGGTCTCTTCTTGAGGAATACGGTATTCCAACCTTCATATTTGTAAATAAGATGGACCAGCCGGGCGCATCTGCGGATGGAGTGATGGCTGAGATAAAGGACAGGCTTTCCGATGCATGTCTTGATCTTTCGCATGCCTATGTTGGGACGGATGGCATAGAAACGGGAAGTATTACAGGGCGGTTTGCCTTCGCGGATGAGGATTACGAAAACATAGCCATGTGCGATGAGGGCCTTATGGAGGAATACCTTGAAGCCATGGAACCCATAGATGATGAGCGGATCGCGGGACTTATCAGGGAACGTAAGCTCTTTCCTGTCTTCTTCGGGTCGGCTCTTAAGCTTGAGGGCGTGGACGCGCTGATGGCGGGATTGTCTTCCTATACTTTGGAGGATGAGTACGCGGGTGACTTTGCCGCAAGGGTCTTTAAGATAACAAGGGACCCTTCGGGCAACAGGCTCACACATTTGAAGATCCTGGGCGGAGTCCTTAACAATAAGGATCTTGTCGGGGAGGAGAAGGTCCAACAGATAAGGATCTATTCGGGAGATAAGTTCGAGGCGGTGACTGGTGCCGGGGCCGGGCAGATAGTTGCGGTCACGGGCCTAAATGAGACCCAGATGGGGATGGGGCTTGGTGCCTTAAGAGGAACCAACCTGCCCCTGCTTGAACCCGTGCTTAACTATAAGGTCAGTGCCGATGACGGGACGGATACGGCAGTCCTCCTAAGGAATTTAAGGATCCTTGAAGAGGAAGATCCCCAGCTTATTATTTCATATGAAGAGGATGTTAAGGAGATAAGGGCCAGAGTCATGGGCGAGGTCCAGCTGGAGGTCTTAAAGAGGACCGTCTGGGACAGGTTTCATGAGAGCATATGCTTCGATACGGGTACGGTTGTTTATAAGGAGACGATCGCAGCTCCTGTCGAAGGGGTAGGCCACTACGAACCCCTCAGACATTACGCGGAAGCCCATATCCTGATAAGCCCCATGCCGAGGGGTTCGGGGATCACCTATGATTCCGTGTGCAGTGAGGATATCCTTGACCGCAACTGGCAGAGGCTTATACTTACACACCTGAAAGAAAAGATGCATAAGGGTGTATTGACCGGATCGGTCTTGACTGATGTTAAGTTCACTATCCTTACGGGAAGAGCCCATCTTAAGCATACCGAGGGCGGTGACTTCAGGCAGGCCACCTACAGGGCGGTCCGTCAGGGACTAATGAGTACAAGGTCCATACTTTTGGAGCCCTATTTCTTCTATAGGATCGAGCTGCCGTCGGACAGCGTGGGCAGGGCCATGACAGACCTTGAGAGGATGAACGGGAAGCCTCAGGCACCCATGATCGAGGGAGAAAGGGCCGTGCTTACGGGGACGGCGCCGGCCGTATGTATAAGAAATTACGCTAAGGACCTTGCTGCCTATACAAAAGGGGAGGGGACTGTTTCCCTGAGCCTTGCCGGGTATGAGGAGTGCCATAATGCGGATGAGGTTATTGAGTCAATGGGCTATATTCCGGAGGCAGACCTTCGGAATTCGCCTGATTCTGTTTTCTGTGCTCATGGAGCGGGATTTGTCGTGCCATGGAACGAGGTCAGGGATTATATGCATGTGGAAAGTCCTGATATTTCGGCTTTTGTGGAAGGTGATGATGATCTCGTTGACTCCGGGAGCGATAGTGACTCAAATGGTCAAAACGACGGTTTTTCGCTTGGACATCGTGCAAGAAACGTGGATAAGAAGGGTTCGCTTCTTCAGTCAATGGCCATGGGAACAGACGAGATAGATGCGATACTCAATAAGACCTTTTATTCCAATTCCGGTACGTCTGCAAGGGCGGCAGCCGAGAAGAGAAAGGGTATCGGGGCTGAGAAATCGAGAGTGGTTTCGACGGGAGGCTATGTTAAGGATCCATACGAGAACTATAAATATAAGCCTGTGCCTAAAAAAAATAAGTACCTGGTGGTCGATGGCTACAATAT
>JBGUQP010000350.1:0-6069 GCA_045131145.1 Lachnospiraceae bacterium
CTGTGAAATGTCGGAAGACCTCTATAATCTACAAGTTCAAGATAATTTACTGATGTAGCAGCAAAGTATTCGCATTTATCGCCGTAAGCATAGAATGTAATAAAATGAATAAACTCATGAACAGGTATACTGAAGAAAATAGCCAATAAACTTGTCGCTACGCAATTAATGATTGAAAGATCTTTATTCTGCTTCATCCGGGGCTCCTTCCTTTTTCAGTCAGCGTTGTTTGTCGCAATACAGATTGATCTGCCTTTTGAAGTTATTATATGTTTTGTCTGGCATCAAAAGAATAGCTTATGACTAAGCGGTAACAAAAACGGGGTTAAGCGGTAATTATTTATTTCGTGATATAACTTAAAGCTTGCTCTATGGCTTCTTGGGGCAAAGCCACAAGAAGTCATGGATTTTGCTACGGCCCATGATGTGTCTTAAGAAAATCATCCATTTCCTTTGTGCACTCGATCATAGCTTTTTCATTTCCTTCTAGGGCACCGCCAAGATTCATTCACATACCGTATTCTGTCATTATGCCATCTCCCGAAAACATATGCCCGGCGTTTTCATAGCCGCATATTTTAGCGTTGGCATTCTGACTCTTAATAAGATCAGCCATCTTCCCGGTGTCCATCATGCCGTCTTCTTCACCGTAAATGATCAGAATATCTCCTTTTATATTATCGGCCGGGATCAGCTTTAAATCCCTGTCCTCGTCTGCATTAAGCGCCGCATCATACATATCCCTGAAGTTAAGCGGCGCACCTGTCATCATCGGAAGGAGCATATCCTTAAACGTAGACGCAAACGATGCCTTCTGTATATCGATGTACGGAACTTCCTCGCCCTTCCAGGTCCAGGATGAAGCAGAACTCACAGCCGAGGAATTTAAGCCCGAAAATGTATAAGCGACCGGAGCCATAATGATAACATTGGATATGTCATCATATCTTGCTGCAATGTTCAGGACATACTCTGCCCCCTTTGAAACTCCCATAACGGTTATTGGGTCATTATCTTCAATGTTGTTTTCTATATAATCAAGAACATCTTCGAACTGCTCAAGCGGTACTTTGGTAAGTTCCTTTGGCTGATTTTTCATGCCAAACAGGAAGACCGACAATGTTTCATATCCTTTTTCCGCATATAACTGTGCCACTTCAAAAAACGGACTGCCATCGGATCCGCCATAGAAAACAACTACACCCCTGTATAATTTGTTGTCAGGCCTTAAATGAAATCCCTGGAATGCCCCGTGATCTACATATTCTACATCTATTCCTTCCAATTCCGTAGGATACTGACTTATATCGGTCACATCCGCATCCGTTAAAGATACCGCATTGCCGTATTTCCTGTCATTATACATCCTCAGGCAGAATATTATCCCTGCGCCGATCAGCAAAACCAATAAAATGACCAGCAAAATCATAAGAATCACTTTAACCGCTTTTTTCATGTTGACCTCCGTTTTGTTTCCGGCATACTATAATGAAAATAATAGACTATGTTCATCAGTTAAGATGAATACCCGGTCCCAAAATAAAAGTATTGATCAAGATCAGGATCACTCCGACTGACAAAAGAATATAGTTTGGTTTAGCCGGAAGATCATAAAGGTATCGGCTGTGCTTTGGAGGTTTGACCCAAAATCCGGTGAAAAAGAAACCCCATACAAAACCAATATACATAAACGGAGATACAAAGATTGTTGTCAAACTGAGCGATCCATCCTTTATCGCCGGATTTTGTGAATAGGACGCAAGAAGAGCAATTACCCCTGTAATAAACATAGACAGGTAAAGCTTGGCCGCTACTTCCCGGCGTTCCTTTTTGTCTGCGGGATCTTTAATAAAATAGTAGGACATATAATTCAAAATAAAGAAAATCGCGACAGCTCCCGCGAACCCAACGATCAATAGGATGATACGCATCACAGATATAAATCCGGGATCGTCCCTAAAGTAGGAGCATACACTTCCCCAATCACCCAGACCTATCATTCCTCCATTCATGAAATATCCAAAGCCGACATTTAACTGTAATCCCATATACTGTATAAGGAAGAGCCGTATCATCGGTCCCATTTTTACTTTAAGAAGAATAATGAATGTCACTATACCTATGATCGTATTCAGAATTGACGCACTTCCTCCGGCGATCATGATACGATGAAAGGCCGGAAGTGTCCTATAGTCGAACAACTCCATATTTTTTACATGAAAGGATGTGATCGTATAGCATTTGTCGCCGTAAATATAAAAGGTTATAAGATGGAACAGCTCATGTACGGGAATCGTGCAGAAATAGGCCACCATTGCCGTTGCTATACAGTTGATCATTGAAAGGTCTTTCTTTTGTTCCATAATATGGCACTCCTTTAATATATTAAGTCCGATCCCTGCTGTTTTTGTCTGCTTCCTTTAACGACTTCCACAGATTAAGATCCATGTTCATCCTGTGCACCCTGATCTTCCCGATAAAGTACATGAGGATCCAGCTTATGATGAATATCAAAAAATACGCTATGAAGATTGATATTACAAACACGCTGTCAAACTCCCAGCCGAGGGCCAGCCCAAGCAGAAAAAGTCCCGCCATCACGACAAGAAAGTGTATCCCGGTTGCAAGCACAAGGCTTAAGCTGTCGATCTTGTATAAGATCATCGCACATAGGCAAGCCGATCCGTAAAGGCCGCAGCAGATCATTTCTTTTATGATCTCACCTGCCACTATATCATCCATGGGTTGATCCGTTACTTTTGCTATCAATAAAAACCCGATCCCGATAAGGATTCCGCAAACAAAGCCTAACAGGAGCCTTCGGAAAAGACTTTTCTTAATATCACTCATGACTTTTCCCTCCCATTTTGCTCAAAGCTTCCGGCTGATGCTAATTTTGCCAGCCTGCTGCTTACAGTATTGACATACCTGCGTGACACCCAGGAATAACTGCCGTCTTCAAAGATCACCTTAACCGTCCCCCGAAATGACATATCGAAACCCGATACGCGTTCAAGGTTAATGATCTCCGAACGGCTGATACGCAAAAACCTGTGTTTATCAAGCGTTTCCTCAAGTTCCTGCAGGGAACTGCGTGCCTGATATTCACCGTTCCCGGTAATAACGACCATTTTGCGGTCTTCCTTATAAATACGGATGATGTCGCAGGTGTCTATCTCCTCCGTCATTCCATCTTTATAGACGGTTATCCCGGCCTGCTCCTTTTCCATCTGTTTCTCTGCAAAAGAAGCTATTTCTCTTACAAGAGCCGTTTCTTCTTTAGCCCGGATTATCACCTCAGGCTCATCCACAGACGGATCTATATCGATTGTAATTTTAAATGTATGTTTCACTGAAATATCCTTGTCTCAAAATTCTTGTTGTAAATGTATATTAAATTATTATATTGTACCGATGATCACAGAAACAATCCCGTTTGTCTAAACGGTCAAAAAAATGTCTAAGCGGTTTTTTGTCTTCTCTTCGGGTTGAACTGCAGTACCCGATGAACAACGCAGTTGACATTGATTTTGTACTTGATAAAAAATACCCCGATCCAAACGTAACGATAAGAGCAAAAGAAAAGACAATGCTGGTTGATAATATCATCCAGGCTGTTGAAAATGTGTCCGAAAAGAGCTTTTTAAGCATACCTGCATACGAAGGTGATGAGATTAAGTTATTGTCACAGAGGGATATCGTATGTCTTTTATTGAAGCAGTCAGATCTGTCATTACCAATTTTAAGGATTTTAAAGGCAGGGCACGAAGAAGTGAGTTCTGGTGGTATTATCTGTTTGAGTGCATTATCAACTTTGGATTAAGTGGGCTTAGCAATGCTACGGGAATAAAAGGTTTTGTCTGGGGAATACTTGTTTTTAATGTGGTCTTGTTTGTTCCCGGTCTGGCACTCCTCTTCAGAAGGATGCATGATACCGGAAAAAGCGCATGGCTTCTGCTTCCCTGCGTTATCCCGATAGCAGGACAGATATTTATGATGCTGTGGTTTATTAAAGATTCCCAGCCCGGCGAAAACCAGTGGGGTCCGAATCCCAAAGGATTATAGAGGCTTATGCGCCAATACTGTTTTACAAGGAGCGAACCCACAACGCAAATGGATCAGCACCGTTCAAAGGCTTCACAGCAAGTAACTCCGAAATACACTCAAAGTCACAAATACTATATGTCCAAAAGGTGTTTTTTAGTCCTGACAAAAACAAAGAGTCCGTGAAAGCCGGATAAAACTGGCATTTCACGGACTCCGGTAAAATCTTGTTTACTTTGCCTTGATCTTGATCGTAAGCTTCTTTACTATACCACCCGGATAGGTTACCGCTACCGGAACGCTTCCGCTCTTAGCCGACAGCCTTATTATGTCTATTTCCGTTATGTCTGCCGTATTTACTGATGCAGTAACGTTCTTGCACTTAGCTGTATCTATAACTACCTTTACGGGGTTTATTCTTCTGATCATCCCTGATTTTGTCTTGTATGTACTTAAGATATTCGCGGTACCTATGACCTTATCATCCGCTGGCGCTACATTCGCGGGTATGTTCACCTGTGCAGCCTTAACAGTGGGTGTGGTCTTCTGTGCCGACACTCCCTTGAGCGTGAGCGCTACGGGTGTCGATATGCCGCTTATCGTAAGCGCTATCTTCATCTCTCCGATCTTAAGGTTCTTTATATCGTACTTATCGCCGGTATATCCGATCACGATGTTTCCTGCCTCATTGACCCTGGCTGTAAAATCAGCCGGAGAGGTCACCGAAGCTCCGGTAATCTTGCCGCCCACTTCCTTAAGCGTCGGTATCACTACCATTTCCTGACCGGTCACGACATCAAGATTGCTCTGTATCTTACCTGTCACCGCACCGTCAAGCGGCTTGCTGCTGACCTTAATCTTAACACTCACCTTGGCTGTTCCTGCCTTGAGGGTTACCGTATAGTTCCCTGCCGCTGTACCGTCCTTATATGCGATCTTAAGCTTGCCGGTATCTGTCATCTCAGCAAGGCCGCAGCTCTTCTTATCCTCTATCTGTACTGTATCCTTGGTCCCAGCCACACCGTTAAGGGTAACCGCATACTCAAAGCTCTGATCCGTAGCATTGGTGTTAAGAGTTACTGTCTTAAGGCCCTGAAGGTCAACATCAAGGACATCCTTTGTTGAGGTCTTGACCGAATATTTAACCTTCACGGGATTGAAGCTGTCCCAACCGTCCTTGATCACGGTTATATTACCGCTCTGTTTCTTCGATCCCGTTATCTCTATCGCACCATCAGCCGCTACCGTTATCCCATCAAGCCCCGATACCTTCACACCCGTCATGTCGTAAGGCTCAAAATTGCCGCCCGGAGCCTTGTATAGGAGCCTCGTGCGCACGGTTGTTGATGCGCCATCCTTAATGGCTGCGGATGCAGAGCTTAACTTGAACGCAGGCTTCACATAGCACACCGGAAGGATATATTCAACTATGCCGTCCTCTCCCAAGTCAAATTCAAGCGTCGTGTTGGCTTCAGTTGCTGCCTTCTTGCGGTCTCCCGTGACCTTAACGCTTATGGTAGAGCCCGCGAGTGTCGCATCATAAAAGTTCTTTGATTTAGCATTGATGTTCTCTTTCGTTCCCGAAGCGTATATCCCGCTTATGTCAAAATCATGCTCCGAGATATCTTCATACAGATTCCACGCATCACCATCGCTTATTTTTACAGGGGTGCCTTCAACCCATCCTGCGTAGAGCGTGATGTTGGCTGTAACAGGCGTTGAGAAACTGTATTTGTTCTTACATTCCGCATCAGTGTACCATCCAGTAAACATATAGCCGTCTGCCTTGAGCCTGCCGGGGTCAGCTGCGGACGCATCCTTCTCCACTATCTGCGATGCGGGTGCGGCGCCATGCCCGTTCGCATTGAAGGTCACAGTAAAGGTCTCCTTGTCCTTATCTATCCACCTGGCATATACGATCGTATCCTTCGTTATGGGAGCGTTAAAATCAAACGGCCTCTTACCCTCGCTATCCGCATACCAGCCTCCGAACTTAAAGCCCTCAGCCTTAGGATCCTTGGCGGG
>JBGUQP010000351.1:0-9882 GCA_045131145.1 Lachnospiraceae bacterium
GTCAGTGCCTACGAGATATGGAATGAAGTAACGGTGCCTGCGGACCTTGTAACCAGGATAGAAAGGGAGCTTAAATGAACAATATCTGTCTTATAGGCTATATGGGTTCGGGGAAGACAACAGTCGGGAGGCTTCTCGCCGATGCGCTTTCATGTGATTTTGAAGATACGGATGTGATGATCGTTGAAAGAGAAGGGAGGCCGATAAGTGATATTTTCGCTGAAGAGGGAGAACCATATTTCCGACAGCTTGAAACGGACCTTCTTAATGATATTTACGATAAAGGGTTAAGCAAAACCGTTCTCTCAACGGGCGGAGGCCTTCCGGTTACGGACAGGAACCGTCCCATCCTTAAGAAGATCGGTAAGGTAATATACTTAAGAGCTGAGGCAGAATCACTCTACAACCGGGTTAAAGAGGATAAGGGACGTCCGCTTCTTGAAACCGGTGATAAGTTGAAAAAGATCCGGGAAATGCTTGCCCTAAGGGGCCCGATATATGAGAAAGCAGCAGATATTATCATAGATACGGATCATCTTGATGAAGAGCAGACAGTTAAAGAGATAGTGAATATTTTAAAAAGTTCTTGAAATATAATCTGCTATAGTATAAACTGTTTGAGGAATTATTGCTTGAATGCATTTTAAGGAGGAATATTTTATGATATCAGCAGGCGATTTTAGAAATGGCTTAACTGTTGAGATGGACAATGGAATTTTTCAGATAATAGAGTTCCAGCATGTTAAACCCGGTAAGGGAGCAGCATTTGTAAGGACCAAGTTAAAGAATATCATCAGTGGCGGTGTTGTTGAGAAATCCTTCAGGCCCACTGAGAAGTTCCCTCAGGCGCGTATCGACAGGAAGGATATGCAGTATCTTTATTCTGACGGGGATTTATATAACTTCATGGACACAGAGTCATACGAGCAGATAGCACTTAACGGCGATACTGTCGGCGATGCCCTCAAGTTTGTCAAGGAGAACGAGATGGTTAAGATATGCTCACATAACGGAAATGTATTTTCCGTTGAGCCTCCTCTGTTCGTTGAACTCGAGATCACCGAGACAGAGCCCGGATTTAAGGGCGATACGGCAACGGGTGCTACCAAGCCCGCAGTTGTTGAGACAGGAGCTACGGTTTACGTACCTCTCTTTGTGGAACTCGGTGACAAGATCAAGATCGATACCCGTTCGGGCGAATATCTGTCCAGAGTTTAAACTGTATATTAACTTAGATACTTACAGGCTCCTTCCCTTTTGGGAAGGAGCTTTTATATTTCCAAAATGTCTGCCGATTTCTTGACTACAGCATAAGGAGATACAGTATGACAGAAATTAAAAGATTCGAAGAATTTGCGGACGATGTCCGCTCGGCAATGGCACTCAGATATCCCGAAGACAATGTGGAGATAAAGAGAGTTACAAAGAACAATGGCGTGATATATACGGGTATATCGGTATGTAATGAAGATGAAAAGGTGTATCCGACCATATACCTGGAACCCTTCTATGATGAGTTCGGTGAGGAACCCTTAAGTGATGAGCTGATAGACAGAATATGCGCAATATATGAGAGCCGCAGGCTGGGGGCCACTCCAGGGCTCGATTTCCTGCTTGACTATGAGTCGGTCAGAAAGAACTTAAGGTGTAAACTTATTAATTTCAAGAGTAATGAGGAATGGCTCAAGGATGTTCCTCACAGGCTTTTCCTGGATCTTGCGATAGTTCCGTATTATCGGATCAAAGACTGTGATCTTGGCAGGACCATAATGAGTGAAGGTTCTTTTGTTATAAGGAATTCTCACCTTGAAATGTGGCATGTGAATGCTGATGCCCTTATAGGGGAGAGCATGAAGAATACCTTTACCATGGAGAATCCTGTTATAACGGGTATTTATGAGGTATTAAAGAAGCTTAACCCGGCTTTCGAGGCAAGTGTAAGGGAGGAAATCGAGGTTGCTCCCATGTATGTTATGACCACAGACGGAGTAAACGGTGCAGTGTCCATGCTTTACGAGGAAAAGATCGGAGACTTCTGTGAATCCATTGATTCCGATGTTTATATAATACCAAGTTCCATCAATGAGGTCATTCTTGTACCCCGTAAGGGATGCATCCCGGAGGGCATGCTTAATGAGATGGTAAAAGAAGTCAACGCTACCGAACTTGAACCCGTAGATGTTCTGTCTGATCATGTTTATTATTTCGATCGCGACGAGGGCTACAGAATGGCTGGCTGATTCCTAATTTTATTGATATTTTTCGTCCCCTGTGTTATGATGTATCGGTATGAAGTTTCATAACATGCACTTGTAGCTCAGGGGATAGAGCAACGGATTCCGGTTCCGTGTGCGGGGGTTCGAATCCTCTCAAGTGCATTATTTATCATGAGGAGGGACCCGCATGCGGGAGGAGTCCTTATGATGGCAGGCCAGGCCATACCGGCAAGCCAAGTGGGGGATGCCTTATGATGGCAGGCCAGGCCGTACCGGCAAGCCAAGCGGGAGGAGTCCGTGTGATGAAAGGCCAAAACGTATCGGGCAGCCATGCCGGGCCAAAATAACCGGGCAGCCGGGGGAGTAAAGTATTAAGGAGATAATATGAATAAACTTACAGATTTCGTAAGAAAATATTTATTATATGTCATATTAGGCGGTGCATTTTTAGTACTTATAATTTTCCTTATAATATTTATGGTAACGCATAAGGGTGGAAGCAAGGATGACGGAGTCGATACTTCGACATTCCCCACGAGTTCGGTGGAGGTTCCCAAGGACAAGTATGAGGAGAACAAGTACCCCAACGTAACGGCTCTTATGGAGAGCTATTACAAGGCTGTAATGGATGGTGATGCGGATGCTGCAGCTGCCAAGTGTGATGTGCTGCCCGATCAGGAACGGTACAGGATAGAAGAGATGGCCAAGTATTACCAGTCATTCTCTGATTTTAACGTATACACTAAGAAGGGCTATCAGGAGGATTCATATGTTGTTCTTGTAACATTCGATATTACTTTTACGGGTGTGTCAACCCCCGCTCCTTCGCTTGAGTCAACCTATGTGTGCACAAATGAATCGGGGTCTCTGTATATAAACAAGTCGGAGCTGTCGGATGACGAGCAGGCCTACTTCCTTGAGATGTCATCCCAGTCGGATGTGGAGGAACTTACCAGTAAGATAAGCGCCGAATACAATAAGGCTATTGAGTCGGATCCCCAGCTGGAAGCAAAGCTTAAGGAGATCGAAACTGATGTCAACGAGGCAGTTAAGGCTAAACTAACCGAACAGCAGCAGCAGAAGCAGCAGGAGGAGGCCGATGCCGAGGCTGAGGCCAAGAAGGCAGAACAGGCAGCCAATGCCCAGACAGTAAAGGCTACCGATGTTGTAAATATACGTGCTTCGGCTAGTACCGATTCGGATTCGCTTGGTAAGGCTCAGATAGGCGATACTTATAAACGCCTTGAAGAGATGGAGAACGGCTGGAGCAAGATCGATTATAACGGAACCGAGGCCTAAATCAAGTCGGATTACCTCGAAGTTGTTGATGACGGTTCGTCATCGGGAGAAGGCTCCGAAAGCGGCGAGACCGTGACCGGAGGTAAGATTACCATCAAAGAAAATGTCAACGTACGCGAGAGTGCGTCGGAGACAGCCAATAAGCTTGGAGTTGCCTACAGGGGCGATACATTCGATCTTATCGAGAAGAAGGACGGATGGTGTAAGATCACCTACAATGGCAAAGAGGCTTACGTGAAGGCTGACTTCGTTGAATAAATTATGCTTGCATTATTATTCGAACGGTTATATAATGACTTTCGGACAAAGGCGTCAGAGAAGCGTAAGGCTACGCTTCTTTGGCGTTTCTTTTTATACAAACCCATATTTTAAAAGGAGGAATCAAAAATGTCTTACGTTGATGAAGTGCTTGAGAAGATTAAGAAAAGGGATGCAGACCAGCCGGAGTTTATCCAGGCAGTGACCGAGGTGCTTGACTCTCTTCGCCCTGTTATTGAGAAGGACGAGCAGAAGTACCGTGATCTTGCAATACTTGAGAGGATAACAGAGCCTGATCGCCAGATCATGTTCAGGGTTCCCTGGGTTGATGATAATGGCAAGGTTCAGGTAAACCGTGGTTTCCGCGTACAGTTCAATAATGCGATCGGTCCTTACAAGGGTGGTCTTAGGCTTCATCCTTCGGTTAACCTTGGTATCATCAAGTTCCTTGGTTTTGAGCAGATATTCAAGAACTCACTTACAACACTTCCCATCGGCGGAGGTAAGGGTGGTTCTGATTTTGATCCCAAGGGTAAGTCAGATAATGAGATAATGAAGTTCTGCCAGAGCTTTATGACAGAGCTTAGCAAATATATAGGTGCTGACGAGGATGTTCCCGCAGGTGATATAGGAACAGGTGCTCGTGAGATAGGCTTCATGTTCGGCCAGTACAAGAGGATCAAGGGTCTTTACGAGGGAGTTCTTACAGGTAAGGGACTTACCTACGGCGGATCTCTGGCACGTACAGAAGCTACAGGCTACGGACTTCTCTACCTTACCGAGGAGATGGTAAAGTGCCATGGTGATAAGATGGAAGGCAAGACAGTTGCCATCTCAGGCTCGGGTAATGTTGCCATCTATGCTGCACAGAAGGCCGGTCAGCTTGGTGCCAAGGTTGTTACGGTATCCGATTCAACAGGTTGGATATATGATCCCGAAGGAATAGATGTGGAACTTCTTAAGGAAGTTAAGGAAGTTAAGCGTGCACGTCTCACCGAGTATGCAGCAGAGCGTAAGTCAGCTGAATATCATGAGAAGAAGAACGGAGAGCACGGTGTATGGCAGTATAAGGTTGACATTGCACTTCCGTGTGCTACACAGAACGAGCTTGACCTTGAGGATGCCAAGATGCTTGTTGCAAACGGTGTTCAGTATGTTGCAGAGGGTGCCAACATGCCTACTACCATTGAGGCTACCCAGTACTTCCAGAAGAACAATGTGCCTTTCGTAGGCGGTAAAGCTGCCAATGCAGGTGGTGTTGCAACGTCTGCTCTTGAGATGAGCCAGAACTCGGAGAGGCTGTCATGGTCATTCGAAGAGGTTGATTCCAAGCTTAAGAACATCATGGTTGGTATCTATCACAACATCGATGATGCAGCCAAGGAGTACGGAATGGAAGGCAATTATGTTGCAGGTGCAAATATCGCCGGCTTCAAGAAGGTTGTTGAGGCTATGATAGCACAGGGCGTTTGCTAAGGTTTGGATCATGGGGCGCTGCCGCAGGCAGCGCCCTTTTTTTATTTCACACTTGACATAGTCATGTACATCAGTTACCATGTAACTACGTTAAGATTGTCATATCGGGCGGAATCCGTCATAATTCCAGGAATAAGAATAGTTAATTAACGGTAGAGTAGAGAAGGACCGGGGTGATTTTATGTTGTCTAAGGGTCTGATACTGCGTGACCGTTACCGTATCATTGGAAAGATCGGTAAAGGGGGATCATCATCTGTTTATCTTGCCGAGGATATTTCTATAGGCAAGAAGTGGGCGATAAAATACCTTCCGGGCGATGATGATACGGTATGGCTTGCGCAGAATGAGATTAATATGATGATCAGACTGGATCACGAATCGTTCCCGCGCATAGTCGATGCATGGCAGGAAGGTGAAGGATATTTCATTGTAAGCGACTATATAGAGGGGATGACACTTGACAGGATCATCAAAAAAAGGCAGGTGGGCAGGAGAATGCTTACCGGCTGGTGGATAAAGATCGCGGAGGCTATTGCCTATCTGCATGATCTTAAACCTTCCATCCTGTACCTTGACCTTAAGCTTGAAAACATAATGCTGAAGAAGGATGGGAGTCTTAAGCTGATCGATTTTGGCATTGCGGGAAGAATAGCCGACAGAGGATCCCTGTATGGGACACCGGGTTATGCCGCGCCTGAACAATACTATAACAGGGGAGAGATGCTTGATGAGAGGACTGATGTCTATGCTTTCGGTATGCTCATGTATGCCATGTATACAGGAAGGAGACCTGTAAGCGACCATGACAGACAGGAATTTCTGATCAAATGCGACAGGCGTATACCGGTGAAGATAAGGAGGATAATCCTTAACTGTACGGGTGAGGAGAAAAATTCAAGATACAAGGATATGCATGCCCTGCTCTCAGACCTTACAGCCCTCAGGGGCAGGCGAGACAATGCCGCAAGGCTTAAGCTTACGGCGGCTGCCGCAGTTTTTTGCATGGGGATATTCGGAGCGGCAGCTGTTAAGTATGTTGTGGCTGAACCCAGGGACGATATTGCAAAGCAGCTGATAGCTGAAGCAAACGGGCACATAAGGGACGGAGAGTATACGGAAGAAGGTATCAGGATTATATGCTCTTATATAGAGTCAGGGTGCCTTGATGAAGATACCTGCCAGCGCTTTGTTTATGAGGTCGCGAAGAACTATTTTTCTGTACGGCGCAACTACCGGGAAGCCCTGCGCTATTTTGAGATGCTTGATAAGGAGCGGTATCCCGATGCCGACTACTATATCAGACTGTGCAGGCTTCAGGTGTCCTTTGAGGAGGACAATGAGAAGTATCTTAAGTGCATTAAGGAGTTCGGTGAATATAACAGAGGCCTTGGATATGAGGAAACAAGGTATAAAAATGATATCATGCTGGCCAATCTCTATGATGCCGTATCTGCCGCAGATGAGGGAAGCAGGTATGATGCGATCACATTTCTGGAGGCGGGGCTTGCGGATCTAAGGTATGCAAAGGAAGCTGGCCTGTATGAAGATGAGAACGGGCATTACGAAGGTGAGTATTTAAGGCGGCTGTGTTTTTTGTGCGAAGAGGCCGGCGATAATGAAGGAGTGTTAAGATACGGAGAACAGGCACTTCTCATAATTGATGAAGGAAGAGAAGAAATGCGGGCCGATATCACGGACAGGCTTAACAGAATAAGGGAAAACAGGTAAATTAACAATCATTAAGGAGATGTAAGATTATGAAGGTAATTAAGCTGATTGGCATAATCGGATTGACGGGATTGTTAATAGGGGGTCTTGATCATAACACAAGGGTTGTAATGGCGGCAGAGAAGGGGACGGTTACAGCCGATAAAGTGCTGGGTGTGGATATTACAAGAAGTGACGGGGTGTGTATATCACCAAAGGATAAAGAAGCATTATACACAAATATGGCAATTTCATATTCGTTGAACGCATCGCCGGTCCCTGAGCTTTTTGAATATGCACTCAGATCGAATGAAAAGAATGCGGGGCCAGACAGCCTGCTGGATTACAAGGTTACATGCCAGTATTCCATAAGTTCTGACGGAGGTGAGTCATATTCGGAATGGACAGACCTTGGAGGCAGTGTGTTTACAATGATCCCCGGAACGGTGGCCGATGGAAGATACAGTATCAAATTCAGAAAAGTTACAGAGTTTTCCGTAAAGTCACAGGAAGAGGCTATCGGAGCATATACCGAGAACGTATCCGATAATAAGATCTATGAGAAAAGCCGTAAGGAATACGAGAAGAATAGGAAAAAGGCCGAGTCGATCGCCAAAAAGGAGCCCACTCATATCATCGAATCGGGTGTGTTCTATCTGATCCTTGACACGACCATGCCTTCGGTGGATATAACTTCGGACAGGGACATGGATATCTGGACAGGCGATAATATAAAGTGTGTGGTCAGGGTTAACGACACATTGTCAAGGCCTTCATGGCTCAGAGTCACTCTGGATGATAACAGGATAGTTGACGAGACCTTTGATAAGAACGCAAGTATGTCAGGCGATGAGAAAGAATTTGTATTAAGCAGCGAATCCTTAAAGGATGAAGGAGGTGACCTGACAATAGAGGTAAGTGATAATGCGGGCAACGTGAATGTGATAAAGAGAACGGTTAAGATTGACAAAACACCGCCCGCGATCGATCTGGATGGAGCACAAAACAATGGGATATACAGGGAACCGGTCAATATTTCGGTTAAAGGCGAGGATGCGCACCCGGGAACGGTTATGGTTGAGTACACACTGAAGAAGACATATGAGGGCAACGAAGAGGTGGTTGAGTCTACTGCAAAGTCACTTGCGGAAGTTAAGGACGGTGTTCTCTTTACTGCCGTCGGTGACGGAGACTATCTTGTGGAATGTAAGGCCGTAGACATGGCGGGTAACGGATCAGGTCCGGTAAAAAAGTTCTTCAGGATAGATACGATCGCCCCGGGAGTTAACTTTACGGGCATCAATGATGGTTCTGTCATCAGCCGTGAAGGAGAACTTAAGGTAAATGCCTTTGATAATTATGAAAATGATTATACGGTTAAGCTGACCGGGAGCATGTTTACCGGAAACGGAACAAAGGACATAAGGCTTGCTGACTATAAGACAGATGGCAAATACAGTGTAAACACATATTATTTCAGGGAAGACGGGGAATATACCGTTAATGCGTCTGTCACCGATGCGGCAGGTAATTCATATGAGGATACGATATCCTTTTCCATCGATACTGTGGCTCCTGCTGTTGAGATCGTGAACGGCTTAAGTATTAAGGAAGATATGGTCACCAATGTTGCTCCCGAGATAAGCTTCCGGATCAGGGAGGCTAACTTCGAGACGGCGGGGGTTGTGTGTGAACTATACAGGATAGGTGAGGACAATAAACGTGAACTTGTCAAATCGCCGGAATGGACAATGGATGAGGAGACCTCGGTATTTTCCATCACAATAGAGGAGGAGGGCTCATATGAACTCAGCGTGACAGCGGCTGATCTGGCCGGAAATACCGCAGGCAAATCCATAAAGTTTACCCTGGATATGACCAAGCCTGATATTGAATATGTTGAGAATCTTGATAAGAAGTATATAAAGAGTTTCAGGCTTCCGGATAATTTTGCGGATTATATAAAGGACAGGAGCGGTGTGAATTATAAAACCTATTTGAACAGTATGAATTATGATGAAGGAAGGGAGATAGACGAAGACGGCAAGTATGTCCTTAAGGTTTCTGCAGTTGATGATGCGGGGAATCAGGCAGAGAAGACGGTGGAATTCATTGTGGATTCAAAAAAGCCCCAGGTGGTGATCGACGGAATGGCAGATGACGGAAGCGTAAATAAGGATGATACTGTTGTGCTGAGTCTTTATGATCAGGATGATTACTTTAAGTCAGTCAAGCTTAACGGACGGGAACTTATAACAGGGCCGAAACAGCAGACGGTGGAACTGGCTATTCCCGAATATGGGGATTACGAGATTGACATAGAGGCCTGTGACCTTGCGGAAAACATCCTTACCCAGACGATACAGGCCAAATGCGCCAATTCTTCCCCGGTAAGCAAGGGAACCAAAACGGTAAGAACCCTTAAACAGAATGAAAAGAGCGGCAGCCATAAGGGACTGCGCATCTTCCTGATAATACTTACGGTACTGATACTGGGAGGAACGATAGCCGTATACTGCATCTACTCCATCCGTCAGGAAAGGATGTATCAATAAAAGCACAAGGTCTTGTATAAAGATAAAAAAATGTTACTATAGATAGTGAGCGTTAAGAGCTTACAGCGAAAGGAGTAACATGAGTTACAGGGATAATACAAGAGTCGTTGACATAGGCGGTGTAAAGATCGGTGGCGGAAATCCTGTAAGGATCCAGTCCATGACAAATACAAAAACGGAGGATGTTAAGGCCACCGTAGAACAGATATTAAGGCTTGAAGAAGCAGGCTGCGAGATAATAAGGTCGACAGTGCCCACCCATGAGGCGGCATTGGCCATTAACAAGATCAGGAAAAGCATACATATTCCTCTTGTGGCAGATATACATTTTGACTACAGGCTGGCGATCGAGGCTATAGAAAACGGTGCG
>JBGUQP010000352.1:0-2759 GCA_045131145.1 Lachnospiraceae bacterium
ACACAATTACATCCTTATAATACAGCTTTACCAGCTCATGTCCGGTGATCACTGCCTTGCCGGTCCCGCCCTCGAAAAGCCGCTTTAACTCCCACACGGCTTTGGAAGCTATGTTGTAGAAATCCTGACGTACCGTATTCATCTGTTTACCCACGTAGCCCATAAGGGTGATCCCGTCGAAACCGCATACCGGCCTGAAGATATCCATCTCAATGAGTGCATTCATGGCTCCTATGGCCATGAGGTCAGAGGCTGCCACGACAGCATCCCTCTTTCCGGCATATTTAAAGGCGATCTCCCGTGCCTTAAGTTCAGAAAATTCCCCGTTACGGACAAAGAGCTTAAGCCCCAGCTCATCAGCCAGCTTCTTCATTCCTTCAAGCCTCTTCACAGTAACAAAGGCGTTTGGCTTACCGGCTATATACAGGACACTCTTCACCTTATTCTCTGTCACGGTCTTTTTCGCCACGTCATACTGAGCAGCTTCATTATCAACACCGATACAGGAGGTGACTTCATTCACATACGGCACATCCACAAGTACACACTTGAAAACCCTGCTGTCCACAAGCTCCTTAAGGTACCTGTCTTCCCGGGTCATGCCGCATATGATAAGTCCCGAGATCCCCTGGGACTGGAGATATCGTGTGATCTCCTCCGGGGTCATATGGGCTATCATTGACAAAAATATGGTAATTATCTCTATATCCGCCTCCCTGGCCGCATACAGAGCACCATGGATGTACTGAAGGGTTATCTCATCTATTACCTGGGTCCCGGTGTTTAAGTTTATGAGCAGGGCTGTTCGGGCCGTCTGCTTGGACGACAGGGCGGCTGCAATGGTATTGGGTATGTAATTCAGTTCATGTATGGCCTCACGCACCCTGTGCTTGGTATCCTCACTGACATAGGGATAGTTATTCAGCACCTTGGATACCGTGGATATTGCAACTCCCGACTTCTCGGCCACATCCCTTATGGTAATCATAATTGTTTCCCCCTCGATCAGCCTATGCGCCTGCTTACAAGCCTGGCCGGAAGATGCTTTTCAGTAAGTCTCTCAAGCTGTTCTCCCGACAGGGGCTTCCTTACAACGTCCGCAAAGCCCTCACTGAGATACATATCCACGACCTCATCCCTGTTACCGCTTGTGCATACGATGACCGGCGTGTCCGTATTGGCATTGTTACCTTCCCTTATCCCGTGCATCAGCTGAACTGCGCTCATATCGGGAAGAACACTGTCAAGTACTATAAGATTATAGTAGTTATAACTAATCTTCTTTAGCGCCTCTGCCCCGTTAATGGCAGTATCTATCTTCATCCCGGTCCTTGCAAGAAGGGCACGGGCAAGATTAAGCGCCTGTGCAGAATCATCAGCCACAAGCACATATGCTCCCGGCGCATACAGGTAGGTTCCGTCATCTTCAATTCCTTCATCCGTCTCATCATAAAGCTTCTGTACTGCACTATCCTTCCTGAACAGCTCAGCTCTTGAGGCTTCAAGGATCATGTCTACCTGTCCCACTATCCTGTTACAGGCCTCCATAACTTCCATCACCCGCTCGGCACTGGCTGAAGAGGCATTATTACGTAAGATCATCTCGGCAGTTCCCTTAACATTATGAACCGCTCCACGGACATCCTTGTTTTTCTTGAGAAGGAAGCTGCTGTAGGTATTAAGCCTGATATCGCTCTCCTCCTTTTTCTTAAAGGAATAAGCGTAGGCATCCTTGGTTGCCCACAGCAGGAGCATGATAGATGCCGATATATATACATCGAATATCTTCTCGCTGCGCGGCCGCAGGAATACTGCAGGTTCACCCGGAAGAAGATCCGGCAGAAACTGCATCAGTTCGTAGAACAAGATCAGGATAATGACATGCGGAACATTCCTGACATTTCTGTGCTCAAGCAGGAGCATTACGACCGGGAGAACCATTATAAGGAAGGACAGGTCAAACTTACGAAGGATGACATAGTTGGCACAGCATATACCCGCAAACAGAAAGGCAATGATCTGATCATATACCGTATCCCTTAACAATCCTTTCCTTCTCAGTTTATCCATGCCCACACAGATAAGCAGGGAAATATTGTTTATCACTATAGGGAATATTACATACCAGTTAAGGGCCATCACGGGATGCATGGTATCTTCTCTGATACACAAGACCCAGATAAGGAGCGTTCCGAATGTATGGATAAGGCCGCCCTTTAATATTCCCATGAAAATGCGGTTTTCATTCTCTAACTTCACCGACGGCCTCCTTCAGCTCTTCCCCCGCCCGGACAAGCTTCCTTGCATATTCATGTACGCCTTCATCCTCATCATTCTCAAGTATGGAAAGGGCTGCACGATCGATCGTATCAAGATAGGGCTGGCAGTCATTACTTAAATTGGCTTCAAAGACCCTTCGCACCTCCATCCGGGCCTCTTCGGTGCGGATACCCGCATATATGCTTTTCTTAAGGTTGTCCTGACCCAGAAGGCCATGTGCAAACTGGAGCATTGTCAGGGCAAAGAATATGCCTTTTATCAGATGCGAAGGCTCATCAAAATCATACGGAAGCCTTACATCCCTCAGCATGAACATAACGCCCAGAAAAAGGCCCTGGAGAACCGCCTGGACCTTAAACCATCTTGTCCCCTTGAAATAGCAGGCCAGTAAAACGGGCACGAAACCTATTATCCATACCTGGGGAACAGACCTGTATATGACTACTATATAAGAATAGGCAAACAGATTGATATGTGCA
>JBGUQP010000353.1:0-2891 GCA_045131145.1 Lachnospiraceae bacterium
AAACATTGAACGCCGCGGTAAAGAGCAGTATAAAGAGTATACCTTTAAGTCCCCGCACCATATAGGAAACGGGAACCCTTGAAATGAATATCATTGACGCAAGAAAAGCAAGGGCTACGGCATAGCCCCAGATATCTCGTACCAGAAATAATGAAATTATATACAGAAAGGTCCCTATTATCTTGACTCTGGGATCCAGTTTATGGATCACCGATTCTGCAGGATAATACTGGCCCAGTGTTATATCTCTTAACATATTGCCCTCATCAGTTCCTTCTATACCGGTCTGATTCTTTTGCGGATCTCTTCGGCAGCTTCACGAACGGTTATCGCATCCGTGTTTACATTGATCCCGTTCTCTTTCAGCATGTACAGGACCTTTACAACCTCCGGAATATCAAGGCCCATCTCATACAGCTCCTTATGGTATCTGAAAACCTCCGTAGGCTTCCCATCCATAACAAGATGTCCCTTGTCCATTACCATAAGCCTCTCGGCATTCTCCGCAAGGTCATCCATGGAATGGGATACAAGGATTATGGTCATTCCGTTCTCCTTACGAAGCCTGGCAACCAGCTCAAGTATCCACTTCCTGCCCGCAGGGTCAAGTCCAGCCGTCGGTTCGTCAAGTATAAGGACCTTGGGCTTCATGGCCAGCACACCGGCTATGGCGACCCTTCGCTTCTCACCCCCTGAGAGGTCAAACGGAGACTGATAAAAGGCCTCATCCCTAAGTCCCACCTGCTTAAGGGCTTCATATGCCCTGAGCTCAACCTCGCTCCTCTCAAGTCCAAGGTTCGCAGGCCCGAAACATACATCGGTAAAAACGTCCGCCTCAAAGAGCTGGTATTCAGGGTATTGGAATACGATTCCCACCTTGCTCCTTAATGACTTTAACGTGTAGTCCTTATCGAATATATCCTCCCCGTCCACATAAACTGTTCCTTCAGAAGCCCTAAGAAGCCCGTCAAGGACCTGGACCAGGGTTGACTTACCGGAACCCGTATGGCCCAGAAGACCCACGTACTCACCGTCCTCTATCTTGAAGGACACATCATCCAGTGCCTTCACTTCGTAAGCGGTACCGGCCGAATATATATAACTTAAATGATCCGCGATGATCGACATATCTCTCCTACCAGTTCTTCACAGGTTAATAAGCCTTCCGGAAGGCTTACACCCTTCTTCTTAAGTTCTTCCGCAAGCAAAGTCACCTGCGGCACGGACAGTCCTATTTCGGTGATCTCGTCAACCCTTGAGAAAACCTCCCTTGGTGACCCGGACATGACCACCCTGCCCTTATCCATTACAAAGACCTTATCCGCCTTAATGACTTCTTCCATATAATGAGTGATCAGGATTACGGTAATGCCTTCCTTCCTGTTAAGTTCAAGGACGGCCTCTATAACTTCCCTGCGCCCCACGGGATCGAGCATTGCCGTAGGTTCATCAAGGACTATACACTTAGGCTGCATAGCAAGTACTCCCGCAATGGCTATCCTCTGTTTCTGTCCGCCCGAAAGCCTTGAAGGAGAATGCTTCCTGTAAGTGTACATGTCAACACTCTTTAAGCTCTTTTGTACCCTCTCCCATATCTCACGGCTTGGAACACCCATGTTTTCGGGTCCGAATGCAACGTCCTCCTCAACCACCGTTCCTATGATCTGATTATCGGGATTCTGGAAGACCATCCCTGCAGTCTGCCTTATGTCCCAGACGTGCTTCTCCTCTCTTGTATCCATACCGTCTACAAAGACAGTACCCTCTACCGGATGGAGAAGAGCATTAAAGTGCTTGGCCAGGGTTGACTTACCGGATCCGTTATGTCCCAGGATAGCAATGAACTGTCCCTGCTCAACAGTCATGTCAACATTATCGACAGCCTTGTTGACACCCTCTACGGCTCCGTCCTTATCACGCCTTATATATTCAAATGTAACTTTATCTGCCTTGATCAAACTCATAGCTAATACTATATCTCATAATCAAAGAAGCCGCAAGCATGCTTGCGGCTTCTTTAAAATATCATGTATATTATACAAGCTCAATAAATACTTCCATAGCTGCATCGCCCTTACGCTCACCGATCTTGATGATCCTTGTATAACCACCCTTACGGTTCTCGTACTTGGGAGCGATCTCATCAAAAAGCTTGGCAACGAGGTCAACCTTCTTGGTGTTCCTCTTCTTACCTGCGTTCTCGGCAGGTACTTCTGTTATGGGGTAAAGAACCCTTAACATCTGCCTTCTTGCATGAAGTCTTGAGGGCTTATCCTTCTTGATCTCCTTGTCAACAGTCTCGAACTTGGTAACCTTCTTGCCGTCAACAACTTCCTTTACCCTCTTGCCGTCCTTGTCCTTTAAAGGAACCTTAGCCTGAACGGTAACAGTCTCGTAATTGTCTCTTTCCTTGATTGCAAGAGCGATGAGACCTTCTGCGATCTTCTGGATCTCCTTAGCCTTAGCTTCGGTAGTACGGATCTTACCATGATAGATAAGATTTGTAACCTGGTTCCTTAAAAGAGCCTTCCTCTGGCTCGATGTTCTTGATAATTTTCTGTACTTAGCCATTTCTTCCTCCTTCCGGCACGCCTTTTGGTCTTATTGCCGAATCATGAATTAATAAACACCACCTCGCCGCACCTTATGGATTTACCGGCTCAGTATTCGTCATAGGGGCTCCACCGCAAGCGGTCCCCCTTATGATCATTCCTCCCCAACGTTAAGCTGAAGACCCAGCTCCTTAAGCTTGGCAAGGACTTCTTCAAGTGACTTACGACCAAGGTTACGAACCTTCATCATATCCTCACTTGTCTTATTGGTAAGCTCACCTACCGTATTGATACCTGCACGCTTCAGGCAGTTGTATGACCGAACCGATAATTCACGCT
>JBGUQP010000354.1:0-4857 GCA_045131145.1 Lachnospiraceae bacterium
CATAAGAAAAGCGATATACGGAAGGATCTGTCGGGTATTGATTTTGTTATATACGGCCATTCCCACAAGTATGAGCAGAAGACGGAATATGGAATAAACTATCTTAATCCCGGAAGCTGCGGGCCTAGGCGGTTCACACAGCCAGTGACTCTGATGATAATGGAGATAGATGAGAAGAGCAGGGCGTGGGAGATTGAAAAAGTAGATCTTTCACCCGTCCTTAAGAAGGGAGCAAAGCTCCCGCCGCCAAAGGAGATGGATATCATCATCAAGAATATCGTAAAAGATATGAACACTAACAAGACCGTAGATAAGATAGCGCAGAGAAACCGTGTGGATAAGACTCTTGTAGAGGAGATACTTCAGATATATACTACCCATCCGGGGATAGATGTGGACGGGATACTGAACAGGATGAAATAGACAGGTCAGCTGGTATGAAAACAAGGATAATAACAGTAATAAGCACTTTGGCCATTTGTTTAGGCACAGCGTCCTGCAGTATAGGTAACGGACAGGCAGAGGGAAAGGCACTGGGTCTGTATGATGATCTTCTAAAGAAGGTAATATCAGGAGAAGAGATGTTTTCTGATGCCGGTGAGGGTTATGAATACAGGGATGCCAAAGATCCGGGGTATGCGTTGTATGATATCAACAAGGACGGGATGGATGAGCTGTTCATCACCCCTGATATCGGAGAAGAATGGCATACCTATTCTGTATATTATATTAAGGATGATAATGTCATCCGTGCCAGAGCCTTAAATGGATATATCCCGGATAAGGACTGCTGGACATATTCGTTTGATTTCTTTGTGGAAGGATATACATACAAAGGGGACGGCGATTTTACAAGGATATGGGAACTTGATTATCCCTGGGTCGATGGATATGAAGTTAATACTATAAACTATGAAGGACAGGAGCCAAGAGAGATAAAGGATGAAGAGCTTAAGGAGCTGCTGTCTGGTCATATAACAGAGCCTGAGGATTTAGTGTGGATGCCGATCAGGCAGGATACGGATCTTAAAAAAGATGCTATAAATCACTGATCATATTACGGGAGGGTACAATTATGGCAGACTATGTAAATCTGAACATCGGAGAAGACTATATTTCGATCACGTTTAATGTGGGTAATAACCGGATAATGGAGATAGGCTCACGTATGGAAGAGATATGCGAAGATGCCTATATGAACGGATACAACTGGGAAGCATTCCTTAACAGTTACCTTGAACAGAATGATCCGGAGGTCTTTGACGCTATAGAAACTGATTCAGAGGCTGATATGTATTGTGCATACATTAATGATACATCCGATGAAGGAAAGGAACTGGCAAAGCAGTATGTACAGATACTTGAGGATCTCTTTGATAACGAAGAAGATATATATGATTTCCTTAAACATAATGCGGATGATATAGAGTGGGATTAAGGAAACAGGGTTTGGGAGGAAAAACACTTGCTTAAATGGATTCTCATAGGATCCTTCATACTGAATAAGGCATATGAGGGGTATCTTAAATATCTTGATAATTCATATCTTGAAAAGGAACCGCCGGAAAATGTCAGGGATGTGTATGACAAAGAAGAATACAAAAAGTGGCTGTCCTATGAAAAAGAAGGCGGCAGGGTGGATCTTATAAATGATATAGTGGATTCCGCCATAGTGCTTATGATTCTTATATTTAACATACATAGCTTTGTGTTTTCTTTGTTTGCAGGATTTAACATATATCTCCAGTACCTGTTCACTTTGGTCGTTTTTACTGTCATATCAATGATCGTTTCAGTACCGTTCGATCATTACGATACCTTCGTGATAGAAGAGAAGTACGGAATGAATAAAACAACAAAGAAGACCTTTGTCCTGGATGTGATCAAGGAAGCGGTCCTGTCCCTGATAGTGTCCTATGGGCTGCTCATGCTGATAATGTTCTTATTTGAAAGGTTTGGCAACAGGGGCATCATCCTTGCGATAATAGCAGTCATAGCATTGTCCTTAGTCATAAGCCTTATCGTTATGCCGATAATGAGGATATTTAATAAGTTTGAGCCGCTTGAGGATGGTGAGCTTAAGGATGGATTACTCGCGCTGTGCGAAAAATACGGCATCAAAGTAAAGAAGATCTGTGTTAAGGATGCAAGCCGCAGGACGACCAAGGCAAATGCCTTCTGTACGGGACTCACAAAGAAAAAGACAATCTCACTGGATGATAATCTGGTAAATGATTACACAACAGATCAGATAATAGCGGTGTTTGCTCATGAATTTGCCCATGCAAGGTACAATCACCAGATAAAAACGCTACCTTTTGCATTTTTACGTACAGTGATATCCGTTGCGGCACTTGGGATCCTAGTGAACTTCAGTGAACCCTTTACAGCCTTTGGGTTTTCAGATGTTAACTATTACTTTGCGTTTCTCCTGATAAGTCTCATAAGCTGGCCGGTATCTACAGTATTTGACCTTATTTCGAATCATATATCGAGAAAGCACGAATACCAGGCTGATGGATTCGCAGCGCAAGAAGGCTACGGGACGGCTCTTATAGAAGCTCTGAAGAAGTTAAGCAAAGATTCACTGACAGACCTTAATCCCCACCCGATAGTTGTAAAGATGCTGTATTCACACCCGACACTGTCGCAGAGGATTGATGCGATAGAAAAGATAGAAACGGAAGCAGCAAATGGAAACTGAGATATTCCTGAAAAAATACACAGAGCATCTTAATGAAAACCAGCTAAAGGCCGTTCGTACAGTGGACGGTCCTGTTCTGCTGCTCGCAGTTCCGGGTTCCGGCAAGACAACGGTGCTTGTAACAAGGCTTGGATACATGATCTCATGCAGCGGTATAGCACCCCAGAATATCCTCACGCTCACATATACAGTATTTGCCACCCAGGATATGCAGCGAAGGTTTGAGAAGCTCTTTGGCGAAGGAAGCTCTGCAGGCCTTGAATTCCGCACTATAAACGGAATCTGTTATAAGATGATCCAGCAATATGCTTATCTTGCAGGAAAATCCGAGGATTCCATTTTCAGGCTTATAACGGATGAGAAGGAAAGTGCAAAGATCGTATCGGATATCCTTGTGGATGTCATGGATGAGTATCCTACGGAAAGCGATATAAAGGCTGTAAAGACGCTGATCACATACTGTAAGAACATGCTCCTTACGGATGAGGAGATAGAAGGGCTTGGAAATAACGAAGGGATTAAGCTTCTTGATATATACGGAAGATATAATCAGTATCTTAGGCAGAACAGGCTCATGGATTATGACGACCAGATGATCTATGCCTACAGGATGCTAAAGTCCTCTGAAGATTTGCTTAAGATGTACAGGAACAGATACCGGTATATATGCGTTGATGAAGCACAGGATACATCAAAGATACAGCATCTTATAATAGGCATGCTTGCAGGTACAGACGGAAATCTCTTTATGGTCGGTGATGAAGATCAGAGCATTTATGGCTTCAGGGCAGCGTATCCTGAGGCTCTGCTTGATTTTGAAAAAAATCATCCGTCAGCAAAAGTGCTCGTTATGGACCAGAATTACAGGTCAAATGCTAAGATAGTACAGGCGGCAGATCTGTTCATACAGCATAATAAGGCAAGGCATGATAAGCATATGAGATCCACAAAGGGCGCGGGTTCTGACATAAACTTTGTGGAGCTTAAAACAAGATCAAACCAGTACGGGTATCTTCTAAAGGTAGCCGCGAACTGCAACAGGGAAACGGCCGTATTATACAGGGATAATGAAAGCGCCATCCCTCTTATAGATTCACTTGACCGTAATGGGATAAACTTCAGGATCAAAAGCGTGGACATGGCATTCTTTACAAACAGGGTGGTCACGGATGTAACGAACATAATGAAGTTTGCCTTAGATCCCTATAATACAGAACTTTTCATGCGTATTTACTTTAAATGCCAGACCTTCCTTAAGAAGGCGCAGGCTGAAAGGATGTGCAGGATAAGTGAACAGCAGGAGATCCCTGTACTTGATGCGGCGGAGTTCGTCGACAGCATAAACGGGATGGTAAGGGGTAAATGCCGGGCATTAGCTACGCATTTGCGCGGAATGCTTAAAGAAAACCCGAGTAAGGCGATATTCAGGATAGAAACACCACTTGGATACGGGGAATACCTTGAAAGGAACAATATAGACGATAATAAATTGTTCATCTTAAGGATGCTTTCGTTCAATGAAAGTTCGATCGGCAGCTTTCTTAACAGGCTTAATTACCTTCAAAACATGCTGAAGGCGATGAAGCCTGATTATAGCAGCAATTTCATACTCTCCACCATCCATTCATCCAAAGGCCTTGAATATGACCGGGTCTTCCTTATGGATGTCTGTGATGGAGTATTCCCGGGAAATATGATAAGGTCAGGCAGCTCTTCCACACCACAGGAGCGAAAAGAGTTTGAAGAGGAGAGACGCTTGTTTTACGTGGGTATGACAAGGGCTAAGAATGACTTAAGCATCTTTACATTTAAGTCTGAGAGTTCAAGCTTCATAAAAGAAATGAGGACGCCGGTAAAGCGTAATGATGGTGTTCACGGCACGGTAAGGCCTAAGGCAATAGAAAAATCTAAGGCGTTCGTTAAGGATAAGCCTTTTGAAACGGTTATCAATAAGCCTGTATCCTTGAGTGATTTTGATCTTATCATAGGAGAGAGAGTACTACAGAACGTAAACGGGAGCGGGACGGTATCGGACGTTATATACGATAAAGGCGGGAAGATAAAGAAGTTCTCGGTCATTTATGATTCCGGGGATGAAAAGCAGTACCATTTCCCGGCTGCGTTTGCCGGGGGCATGAGGCTTGAGAGCGGTG
>JBGUQP010000355.1:0-6102 GCA_045131145.1 Lachnospiraceae bacterium
TTATTCCCGGCCGGCAGGATGCAGGTTTTAAAGCCAAGCTTGCCGGCTTCCTTGATCCTGGATTCAGCCATGCTGACGCTTCGTACCTCACCGCTTAAGCCTACTTCTCCAAAGGCGATCACGTCCTCCGGTATAGTCACATTCTTGAAGCTCGATACTATGGCAAGCACTATGCCAAGATCGATCGCAGGCTCATTAAGCTTCATCCCGCCCGCAACATTTACATAGGCATCACATTCGCCCAGATGGAGTCCCACCCGCTTCTCAAGCACGGCCATCAGGAGATTCAACCTGTTAAGATCCGCTCCCGTTGTCTGGCGCCTTGGTATGCCGAAACTTGAGTGACACACAAGTGCCTGAAGTTCGATAAGCAAAGGTCTGGTACCTTCAAGGGCACATACTACCACTGACCCCGAGGCATCCTTGGGACGGCCGTTTAACATGTACTCGGAAGGATTTGAGACCTCGATAAGCCCTTCGTTTCTCATCTCAAACACGCCGATCTCGTTAGTGGAGCCGAAACGGTTCTTAACGCCTCTTAATATCCTGTAGGATGCGTGTCTGTCACCCTCGAAATAGAGGACCGTATCCACCATATGCTCCAGAACCCTGGGACCTGCGACGGTTCCCTCCTTGGTAACATGCCCTACGATAAAGATCGAAGTGGCCAGAGTCTTGGACAGCTTAAGAAGAACTCCCGTTGCCTCCCTTACCTGGGATACAGAGCCCGGTGCCGACGATACGTCCTCGGAAAACATAGTCTGTATTGAATCTATTACGACAACGGACGGCTTCTCCTTCCTTATCGTTTCCTCAACGACAGAAAGATCCGTTTCACACAGGAGCTTAAGTGAATCCGTAAATTCACCCAGCCTCTCCGCTCTCATTTTTATCTGTTTGAGTGATTCTTCGCCCGATATGTAAAGTACCGGTACCTTATCAGCCGACAGCTGCCTGCACACCTGTAACAGGAGTGTCGACTTGCCGATACCCGGGTCCCCTCCGACAAGAGTCAGCGATCCCCGGACTATGCCTCCTCCAAGGACCCTGTTAAGCTCTTCGATATGAGTATCTATTTTGTCTTCATCGTTAAGCTCGATCCCTGACAGGGATACCGGCTTACCGCTTCCCGATGAAACGGCAGACGACAGGGAAGACCTTCCCTTAGCCGCCTGCCTGTTTACAGTCTCTTCAGTAAATGTATTCCACGAATGACATCCCGGGCACTGCCCCATCCACTTGGATGATTCGTAACCGCAGGAATTGCAGAAATATACTGTAGTTAACTTACCCTTAGCCATGATTACAACCGGATCACAACAGGAACATCACCGTTGCCTGCAAGTTCAACACTTAAGTTCAGCTTACCGCCGAGGTTGCTCTTAACCTTGCCGGTACTCTTGCCGCCCACTGTGATCTCGTACTCCGTGTCCTCCTTAACGCCGACCGTTATCTGCGCATCTTCCGGGCCGCATACGGTGAATGAAACTCCTTCATCCGTAGCCTGAAAATCATGCACGCTGGTACCGGGAACCGATTCATATACAAACATCCCGTCACGCTCAAGCTTGGTGATCTCTTTAAAGGTCTTAACCTTATAAAGATTGCCCGCACATTCGTAATCCTCTTTCTTGGCCTTCTCGTTAAGCTCATAATTCCCGAAGCTTAAACCACCGTCAGCCTCGGTCTTTATCAATTCCGCAACTACTGACATCTTTAACCCCCTTCTTGATCAGGAAAATTAATTGAACCTGCTTTAAGTATAAACCATACAGGGCTTATTTACCACATGAAAATCACTCGGCGCCCTGACTTATTATTTCTATTTCGCCCTTTTTCATGGTCACCTTAACCCTGTCATTTTCCTTTATCCTGCCTTCAAGTACCGCTTCTGCCAGCTTATCTTCCAGCATGGTCTGAATGGCCCTCTTAAGAGGTCTGGCACCGAATTTCTTATCGGCTCCCTTAAGAGCAATGTGCTTCTTGACAGAGTCCGCAACCGTGAGGGTCACATTCATCTCTTCCTTAAGCCGTCCGGCAAGCTGTCCCGTAAGCAGAGTCACTATCTTCTTCATGTTTTCCTGGTCAAGAGACCGGAATACTATTATCTCGTCTATACGGTTGATGAATTCCGGCTTGAAGATCTTCTTGACCTCATCCATCACGCCTTCCTTCATCTTATTGTGGTCAGCCTTCTCATTCACCTCGGTAACAAAACCAAGATGCTTGGGATCGATGATCCTGTTTGCACCGGCGTTGCTCGTCATGATTATCACACAGTTCTTGAAGGATACCTTCCTTCCGTTTGAGTCGGTTATGGTTCCTTCATCAAGAACCTGCAGAAGGATATTGAAAACATCCGGATGCGCCTTCTCGATCTCGTCAAAAAGAACTACCGAATAGGGATTTCTCCTTACCTTCTCGGATAACTGTCCGCCTTCTTCAAAGCCGACATATCCGGGAGGTGACCCTATCATCTTGCTTACCGTGTGCTTCTCCATGTATTCGGACATATCTACCCGTATCATGGCATTCTCGGTACCGAAAAGGACCTCGGTAAGAGCCTTTGAAAGCTCTGTCTTACCAACACCCGTAGGCCCCAAAAATAGGAAAGATCCGATAGGGCGGTTTTTCTCTTTAAGGCCTACCCTGCCCCTCTTTATCGCCCTCGCAACGGCAGATACAGCCTCATCCTGGCCTATCACCCTTGCCTTTAGGGTCTTCTCCATCCGGTTAAGCTTGGCGGTCTCTCCTTCCGCAAGCTTCTTCACCGGTATCTTGGTCCATTCTGATACGATATCGGCTATTATGTCAGGACCTACCGTTGATAATTCCTCGGTTTTGGCTATATACTTCTTCTTTTTCTTCTCGTATTCCTTCTGAAGCTTCTCCTGCTCCTTCTTAAGCTCTGCAAAAAGCGGAAGATCATCCTGCCTTAATGCCTTCTCCTTATCTTCCTCAATTCTTTCAAGCCTGTCCTTAAGCTCTTCAAGACCTGCAGGTGACCTAAGTCCGACGATCCTTAACTTGGCCGCTGCCTCATCCATAAGGTCTATAGCCTTATCGGGCAGGAACCTGTCGCTTATATACCGGTCTGCCAGCTTAACACAGGCCTCTACAGCCTCATCTGTGATCACAACACCATGATGCTTCTCATATCCGCCCCTGATACCCTTAAGTATCTTTATAGAGTCTTCAACCGAAGGGGCTTCCACGTTGATCGGCTGGAACCTTCTCTCAAGAGCCGCATCCTTCTCGATATACTTCCTGTATTCATCATGGGTAGTGGCACCTATAAGCTGAACCTCTCCTCTTGACAGCGATGGCTTTAAGATATTGGAAGCATCCAGGCTTCCTTCTGCCCCGCCTGCACCTATAAGAGTATGAAGCTCATCCACAAAGAGTATGATGTTCTTATTCTCTATTACCTCGTTAATTACCTTCTTTATACGCTCTTCGAACTCACCCCTGTACTTGGTTCCCGCTACCATGGATGCCATATCAAGGGTCAAAAGCCTCTTGCCCTGCACCGTACGGGGGACCGCCCCTTCAACTATCCTTCTGGCAAGGCCTTCAACGATGGCTGTTTTACCCACACCCGGTTCACCTACCAGGCAGGGATTGTTCTTGGTCCGCCTGCTGAGGGTCTGGATTATCCGCTGGATCTCCGTTTCTCTTCCGACAACAGGATCAAGCTTACCTGATGCCGCCAGTTCGGTCAGATCTCTGCTGTACTTGTCAATAAGCAGCTGGCTGCCGGGCATTCGCTGCCCCTGTCTTGAATTCTGTATCTGATCCTTATACTTGTTTACGTCTTCTCCTATTGCCATAAGGATATCCACATACAGCTTCTGAAGATTAACTCCCAGAGTGTTCAGTATCCTGACGGCAAGGTTATCACCATCCCTGATAATGGCGATAAGCAGATGCTCCGTCCCTATCCTGTCTTCATCCATTGATAAGGCTGTCTCTTCAGCCATATCAAGAATTTCGAGGAACTTGGGGGTATACCCGTCCCTGTCCATAACAAGGACGTCCCCTCCCGGAGATATCTGCTTCTCAATAAGGTCCTTTATCGTATCGCGCGTTACCTCATTTTTCTTGAGCACCTCGCTTACGACAGAATTCCCCTCAACCATAAAGGCCAGGAGCAGATGCTCCGAGCCTATATAGCCGTGCTTATATGATCTGGATATCTTCTTTGCCGTATCCAGAACCTTTTTTGATTTTTCCGTGTATTCCAATCCCACAATATCGCCTTTATTCCTATTGATCTACATTCAGGAATTCGAACTCAAAGTCCTCATCAAAATCAGTCGTATTATAGAGCGGCTGATTCGGAACTTCCTGATACTGAAGGCCGCCCTGTCCGTTCATATAAGACTGGTCATAACCTCCCTGTCCGGGATAACCCTGATTATAGCCCTGTCCGGGATAACCCTGCTGGTCGTATGCCTGTCCGCCGTATCCGGCCTGACCGCCGTACTGACCCGGATAACCCTGGTTATAACCCTGTCCGGGATAACCCTGCTGTCCGTAAGGCTGTCCACCGTATCCGGCCTGGCCGCCGTACTGTCCCTGACCATACTGTCCGCCGGGATAGCCCTGATTGTAGCCCTGGTTATAACCTTGTCCGCCATAACCCTGACCGTAGCCCTGATTATAGCCTTGTCCGCCATAACCCTGCTGGTTTCCGCCGTAAGGCTGGTTAACCTGGTGATGGGCATAACCGGAATCCTGTCTTAACTCTTCCTTGGGGGGAACCTTCTTGGGTACCTTCTTCTTATCACGTCTGAAGAAGCTGAAGCCTTCATCGTCATCTTCATCATCTTCGTCTTCATCATCCTCATCGTATGAGAAGAGACCGCCCTTCTTCTTGCCGAAGAGACCCTTCTTCTCCTCTTTTATCTCCTCCTTGGGAGTAGGAGCCTTGTATGCATCTTCATTCCTGTTATCAAACGAAGGCTTACCGGGCATATTGGTGGGAACGATGGGCGTTGCCGCAGATACGACTGCCGACCCCGCTGCCCCCACAGCACCTGCTCCGATCGCTCCTGCAGCACCCGCAGCAGGTCTTACCGGTCTTGCCGGTGCACTTTCTCTCACAGGAGCTTCCTTTCTTTCGGGAGCTTCACTCCTTACGGGAGCTTCCTCTTTCTTAACTTCCTTTACGGCTTCCTTCCCTGCATTCTTCTTAACAGGCTTTGCTTCCTCTTCATTCCTGTATCTTGAAGGAAGAGAGTTGGTGTTATTTCCGGTAGGTCTCCTTGAATCGGACGCTGCATTCCTGACAACCGACTCCATCTCTGACCAGTCAATCGCCTGAGGCGTACCAAAAGGTTCATCCTTGCGTTTCTTCTGTTTCCTTGGCTTTAATACATCTCCTGCATCGTCCTGCTTGCCGCCCTTAGCCGGAGCCTTTTTGTTAATGTCATCATTCATCTGCCAGTCGGCAATATCCTTGGCCTTGATAACAGGGCCCTTGGTCTTGGCCGGTTTTTTATCTTCTACATCATCGTCGTCTTCATCGTCGTCATCTTCGTCGTCATCTTCATCGTCATCTTCATCTTCTTCGTCATCGTCGTCTTCATCTTCATCTTCTTCGTCGTCATCATCCTCGTCTTCGTCGTCCTCGTCGTCTTCGTCCTCGTCGTCCTCGTCCTCATCATCATCGTCGTCCTCGTCATCATCGTCGTCATCGCGGACAAGGGCCCTTCTGGTTGCGGGCACGGGTCTCCTTGACTCGAAAGGATCAGCGGGAAGGTTGTATTCTTCCTCATCTTCCTTCTTCCTGAGCTTGACGCCGAATACAATTGTAAGGATAAGAAGGATAAGAGTGATCACTGCAAGAGCGATTATCACTATAAGCCTGATGAACATGGGCTGCTCGTATTTCTTGGCAGCTTCCTCCTTTGCGGCATCGGTTATGGGCATCTTGTTGCCCTCTTCATCAACCGAATTCCTGATAACCTGGAGGTATCTCTGGTAGGTACCCTCGGACTCGTCATAAAGATACCATCCTTCATTACCTTCCGAACTCATCGCATAAACAAGGAAGAAATCCTTGGAATTCACACCGCCTTCGGAGATTCCGTCACGTGA
>JBGUQP010000356.1:0-2719 GCA_045131145.1 Lachnospiraceae bacterium
AAATACGCATTTATAAAGGGGTCAATATACCCATCCATTACCTTGTCAACCTGGGCCACTTCCTCATTAGTCCTATGGTCCTTGACAAGAGTGTAGGGCTGCATCACGTATGACCTTATCTGGTTGCCCCAGCCGATCTCCTTGACATCCCCGCGGATATCGGATAACTTCTCGGCATTCTCCTCCTGCTTTAGCATATATAACTTGGCCTTCAACATCTGCATGGCCTTGTCCTTATTCTGGAACTGGGACCGCTCGTTCTGGCACTGGACTACGATTCCGGTCGGTATATGCGTGATCCTTATAGCCGAAGAAGTCTTGTTGATGTGCTGACCGCCGGCACCCGAAGACCTGTAGGTATCAATACGAAGGTCATCATCATTTATCTCAACATCAAGATCCTCGTTTATTTCGGGCATGACATCAAGCGACACGAAGCTTGTCTGGCGCTTGCCCTGAGCGTTGAAGGGTGAAATCCGCACTAGACGGTGAACTCCCTTCTCCGACTTAAGATATCCGTAAGCGTTCTCGCCGTTAACCTGGAAGGTGACTGACTTTATCCCGGCTTCATCACCGTCGAGAAAGTCAAGCACTTCAACGGAAAAACCCCTCTTCTCGGCCCACCTTGAATACATACGGTAGAGCATGGAGGCCCAGTCGCAGCTTTCCGTTCCGCCGGCACCGGCATTGAGCCTTAAGATGGCATTGTTCTTATCATATTCACCCGACAGAAGGGTAGATATACGCAGGTTCTCAAGCTTCTCCTTAAAGTCATCAAATTCGCCCTGTATCTCGGGAACCATTTCGGGATCGTTCTCCTCATAGCCCATCTCAAGCAGGGTCAGGATGTCCTCATACTGCCGGTCAAGGCCGTTCACAAGAGCTATCGTATCCTTAAGGTCGCTTAATTCCTTGGTGAGCTTCTGCGAGTTCTCGGCATCATCCCAGAACCCGGGCTCTTCCATCCTTCGCTCGAGCTCTTCGACACGGTGCGCCTTATCTTCAAGAGAAAGAGAAGCCCTTATCTCCTTAAGGGGCTCCTCGTAGGTTACCAGTTCTGTTTTTATATTATCTAATTCGACCATATTTTTACTTTCTTTCGATAATGATGTAAGAAATACTTCGTATTTCTTTTGATACGCTCGCCGCTAAGGCAGTACAAGGGTGCTAAACATCCGGAGGATGTTTGCTTAGCACGGACCGGAGCGAAGCGTAGACCTCCGTCACATTTCAAAACTACTTGCGCCCACAGCACTGCTTATATTTCTTACCCGATCCGCACGGACAGGGATCATTGGGATATATCTTCTCCTCGGTCCTCTTCTTGGGCTGCCTTGCGGCAGAGTCATCCTTGTTGGTTCCCGTAACCTTGGCAACCTCCTCACGTTCAACCTTCTGCTCTATCTTGATATGGAAGAGAACGCGGATGGTCTCCTCGGCTATCGAATCCGTCATGGAATTGAACATGTCGTAACCCGACATCTTATACTCGACAAGGGGATCCCTCTGGCCGTATGCCTGAAGGCCGATACCCTGACGCAGCTGGTCCATATCATCGATGTGGTCCATCCACTTACGGTCGATGGCCTTAAGCAGTACTACACGCTCAAGCTCACGGATCTGCTCGGGCGAGGGGAATTCGGCTTCCTTGGCCTCATAGAGCTTAACCGCCTCTTCCTTAAGCTTATGCTTAAGCTGATCCTTCTTAAGTCCCTTGATATCCGGTGTCTTTATAACCTCGATAGGGATGGTGGCAAGCATGTGCTGGTTAAGCTCCTGAAGGTCCCAGTCCTCCCAGTTGTTTGATTCTCCCACGCACATGTCAACCGTATTCTCGACAAAGTCAGTCGTCATCTTGAATACGACATCCCTCATGGATTCGCCGTCAAGCACACGCCGCCTCTCGGCATATATTATCTCACGCTGCTCGTTGTTGACCTGGTCGTATTCAAGCAGGTTCTTACGTATTCCGAAGTTGTTGGCCTCGATCTTCATCTGGGCCTTCTCGATCGCGTTGGTAAGCATCTTGTGCTCTATCTGCTCGCCCTCTGGAACACCAAGGGTCGTGAATATCTGCATAAGTCTCTCGGATCCGAACAGCCTCATAAGGTCGTCCTCAAGAGAGATGAAGAAGCGTGACTCTCCGGGGTCTCCCTGACGTCCGGAACGACCGCGCAGCTGGTTATCGATTCGCCTTGATTCGTGACGCTCGGTACCTATTATCTTAAGTCCGCCTGCAGCGCGTGATTCTTCATCAAGCTTGATATCGGTACCACGGCCGGCCATGTTGGTCGCGATGGTAACCGCTCCGTGGATACCCGCATCCGCTACGATCTCAGCCTCCATCTCATGGAACTTCGCATTCAGGACATTGTGCTGGATGCCGCGGCGCTTAAGCATTGCGCTTATCTCCTCGGAAGCCTCGATCGTTATGGTACCGACAAGGATGGGCTGGCCTGTTGCATGTGCAGCCTCGATCTCGTCGCAGATCGCGTTAAGCTTCTCCTTCTTGGTCTTGTAAACCGCATCCTGAAGGTCCTGCCTTGCGATGGGCCTGTTGGTGGGTATCTCTATAACGTCCATTCCGTAGATATCACGGAATTCCTTTTCCTCTGTAAGGGCTGTACCGGTCATGCCGGCCTTCTTCTCGAATTTGTTGAAGAAGTTCTGGAAGGTAATGGTCGCAAGTGTCTTGCTCTCACGCTTAACCTTCACGTGT
>JBGUQP010000357.1:0-10467 GCA_045131145.1 Lachnospiraceae bacterium
TGATTATAAAAGATAATATAGTGTGCATACCGGCGTATATGACGTTTTGTCTATGAGTTCAAAGAAGTATATAAAAAAGGTTAAAGAAAAGATTGACAGATGATATATTTTTCCTAATCTATTTACATATGTAATCCGATATATGATATAGGTAACAAAATAGGGAGGTTTTCAACATGGGAGAGATAACGCCAAGTGAGAATGAATGGCTGATAATGGAAATCGTATGGTCAGCTAAGGAAAAGATAACAGCAGCCCGGATAATTGAACAGCTTAAGGGAAAACTGGATGTAAGTGATAAAACAGTAAGAGTCATGATCAACAGGCTGGTAGCCAAGGGTGTACTGGGTTTTGAAGTGGATCCTGATGACGCAAGGATATATCATTACCATGCATTAAGGAAGAAGGATGAATGCCTTAGTATGAAGAGCCGGCGGTTTATCGACAGCTTTTTTGGCGGGAATACCGGACTTGCGGTTGCAAGCTTTATAAAGAACGGAAATATCACAGATGAAGAGATGGATGAAATCAGGAAGATAATAGATGGGATAAAGTGAGGATGCTGACATGAACGGCTTGATTACAGCTGTAAATATGCTTAAGTTTACATGCTCATATATAACTATAAAAGCGCTGCTGTCTGTGATGTTTGCCACAGTGATCATGGGAATGATCGTGTTCGTGCACCTCATAAACAACCGTAAGATAAAGGCAGTCGATTATTACAGTACCCTGCTTATTATACCGATGCTGTTTACCGGAATGAGCAGACTGTTTTATTTGGTATTTAACCACTATAAAGCACCGGAATATGAAATGAGCAGGGTTCTTGCCAAAGTATATAATTTTGTGTTTGAGGCAGCGGATACATGGTTTGGATGGTTATATGCAGGAGTGATGTTTATCCTGTTTGTAAGGTACACCGTGAGACATATTATCCATAAGCACCATGTAAGGAGCTTTGAGCGGGCTGATGCTGAGTACACTCTTATGATCTTGAAGGCTGTTGACGAGGTATCAGGCAGGAAAATATCAAAACGCCGGCTTGAGAAAGTCAGATTTTATGTTGCAAAAGAGAATATCAGTCCTTATTCCGGAGGTGTGTTAAGACCTTATGTAGTAATGCCTGAGAGAAGCATGGCAGAAGTAAATGACAGGGAATACTATATTATGCTCTGCCATGAACTGATGCATATTAGAAAATGGCACATATTATGGCTGACTATGTATGATCTTGCCTGTATCTGGTGGTGGCTTGATCCTTTTATATACCTGTTCCGAGAAATATACAGGGATGATATGGAGATGGTCTGCGATGAAAACTGTATTTCGTCAATGGACTTTGATGCAAAGGAATATGCACGCACGATCTTCAACATGCTTGTATCAATGCAGCGGCAAAATCATACGATACAGGGTATAAACTTTATAAGTGGTCGTAACTCTCAGAGGCGGAGGGTAGAGGCCATTGCCGGATACAGCAGTAATAAGGCGGGTTTAAAACGTATTCTTGCAACAGTTATGATCGGTGTATTTGCTATTTTGTCGTTGGCTGTCGGTATTTTGTCATATCCACGATACACTGAAATGACAGAAATAGCGTTATATGATATCAGTGAAGTACACAGAGATGTGAATGACCGGGATGACAAAGGCCTGCTTGGAAGAAAAGAACCGGAAATGAACGTAAAGACGCTTGAATATGACACTGAACGGATCCGTCGGGCTGTTGAAGTGCAGAATGACAGCATTAAGATAAGAGACAGGGAACTGTTTAACAGGATCCTTGATGAACATGGCATTGATAATGATTATGTATATGTGAGTTTTGGCGGTTATATGAAGATCCCGGGTATCGGAGGAGGCGGAAACACGGGCATGGTGAATACGAAGGATTATGATGATATATTCTATCTTGCCGACGATTCTGTGTCTAACGATATCATGGAGTTTCTGTTGAAGATCATATGATCAAAGGGTCAAAAGCCTGTTAACACCACAAGCCTGCGACACAAGGAAGAATCCGTTGATCATAAGAACGTTTAAGTATTAGTAAAGCTAAATAATTTACATATGTAAATAAATAAACAAGGAGGGCGCTGCACATCTGGGGAATGTGCGATTAGCGTGGACAGGAGTGAAAAGGAGACAAGGATATGGCGATTGAGATAAGCGGAATAACCACACAGGTCATGGATCTTAAAACAGATAAACCCGGAGTAACAAGGAAAGAGGAGATAACCACCGGATTTAAGAATGTGAATGATTATGTGAGGCACCTGCAGGGAAAGTACAGATATATGAATGCTGGGGTGGTTTCAATGAAAGGTATTCCGACAACGGTAACCGTATCGCCTGCCTTTTTGGAGAAATGCAACAAAGACCCGGAAAAAGCAGCGTTCCTGGAAGAGAACCTATCAGCACTGCCTGATTGTAATGCAAGATCTATTCTTGCATGCCCCGGAACACTTAAAAGCATAGATTATGTGTTTGATGAAAACGGGCATATCACTGCATATTCATGCGGTACAAGCGATCCCGACGGAAAAGTGGAAAAAGAGAATGCCGAACGCAGGGCCAAGGAAGAAAAAGAGGAAAAGAAGCTTGCGGAGAAGAAGAGGGCGGAGAAAAAAGCCGAAGAAAAGAGAGCTGAAAATCGGCGCATAAAGAAAGAAAACATAATCAAAGAATCTCCAGAGGAAATAAGTATAACTGTGATAGGTACCGACATAAAGGAGATGACACTGCAGTTAACGGAAAGAATGACTCTGAGCTCCGGCAGTGCAGCTGGCGCCACGTCATTCGATCTGAAGGCATAGTTTATAGCAGTCATGGAGGGCGAATTATATGAACGAAATCAGGAGTGTTAGTTTCAGGGAAACGGAAAAAGGACTTGAGGTACGGGTACATAAGAGCAAGAAATCATCGTCAGGAAAACTGAAAAAGCGTCTGCCCTATAACTTTAAGCAGTTATCAAGGCAGATAAGCCAGGCTAAGACTTCAGACTCTGCCCGTTCGCTTGTTTCAAAGATGCAGGCGAAACTATCCTGGCTGTATAAGAAACTGAAAACAGGAGAATACAGCGAAAGAGAGGTAAGTGCTGCTATCATACATGCTGCAGCCATGGAACGTATCGCTAAACGCAAGGTTAAGCATCTGGAGGAAGAAGAGGCAGCGGAAAACGGCGGCGGAGCTATGTGGGCTTCAGGGGAAGAGGAGGAAATATACGGTAAGGATGAACTTAGAGAAAGCATGGAGGAAAACAGTGAGATTTCCGATGAAATGATGCGTAAGATGATGGAAGAGATCGAGGAACTCGAAAAAGAACTTACAGAGGACGCCATGGCAGAAATGCAGGACATGCTTTCCTGTGCGCCGGGTGATATGAGGAGCAGCCATTCTGCGAAGCAGAATTCAGGATGGATGCGACGACCTGCCGCCGACGAATGGAGGGGGCAATACATATTATCCGAGGAAGAAATAGATGAACTAAAGCGCAAACACAGGAACAGTGAAGAAAAACAGCTTACCAAAGCTGATCTTAGGTACCTTAAAGCATTGTTTGACGGATTGGAGCAGGAAAAGCGACAGCTGGCATCCGGTAGTGTTTCTAGTGTCGGTGGGAGCGACAGTTCTTCGTTCTCCTGTGGTATCGACTGTGTACCCGAAGTCGAGTCAATGGATATGGACGTGGGTGATTTTGTTGATGTGAGTGTATGAACATACCCATGTAGTCAGTTAAAGTTAAGAGATAAGGAACAACTGCCTTATAACATGTAGCTAAGGAAAAGCGTATTGAAGCATCCGGAAAGGTGTTATAATCTACATATAATATAGGCAGGGGCAGTCATGAGAAGATATTTATTGGCAGTATTCAGCGGCTTTCCGGATCATCACTTTTCGGAAGAAATAACAAACCGGTTAAGGGAAGAACTGAAACAGAGAAAGAATATTGTTTTTATAACAGCGTGTCCGCGCGACTATGCTCAGAATGATGATGATTGTGACGGAATGCATGAGATGTTCGCTGAACAGGGACTTGCTTTTGAAAATCATTGTGTAATAGATAAACGAACAGATCCGTCTGATGCAAAGAAGCTGGTCGGGAATGCGGACTGTATTTTTCTTATGGGCGGCGGAGAGTGTGAAGATCAGCTTGATCTGATCCGAGAGAAAGGATGCCTTGAGGCATTGATTGACAGCCGCGCTGCAATTTTCGGAGTGAGTGCAGGCTCTATGAACATGGCCGTGAATACCGTGGATTTTTTTGAATCCATGGAAGCGTTTGCGGGACTGGGACTTACGAACATCACGGTAAGCTGTCACCATGATCCGGAGGATACATGGCGATACGAACAGACGCTTCGTATGTCTGAGGATAGAGTAGTGTACGCCATGGAAGATATGAGTGCATTTTTTATCAAAGAAGGGCGGATAGAAACCGTCGGAACGATCTGGCGTGTAGAAAACAGAGAAATGCGTAAGATAACGGATGAAGATATAAATGAACTGGAACAGGATGAGTTTCGAAGAGTATTTGACATGATCTCTGACCGGTTCGATAAGTTTCGTCCAAGGTATAGTGAGGAGTTGTTTGATTTCCTGATCGCCAAGGCAGGGATAGGTCCCGGAAAGAGTGTGCTTGAACTTGGACCGGGAACCGGTCAGGCTACGGAGCCGGTACTTAAGACCGGATGTGAATACCACGCGATCGAACTTGGCGGGCATCTGTATCGAAAGATGAAGGAAAAGTACGGGAAGCTGCCTAACTTCAGCATAGTGAACGATGATTTTATCACGCATGATTTTGGCGGTAAGAAGTTCGATATGATCTATTCGGCAGCTACCATTCAGTGGATCCCGGAGGAGATAGCGTTTGCTAAGACATTTGAACTGCTAAAACCCGGTGGAACGCTTGCAATGATGCTTACCTGTTCAGAGTACAGATCTGCCAATGAACCGCTGTATGATAAGATACAGGAATTGTACGATAAATACTATAAGCCGGATATTCCGTATAAGCACGGAGCATTCCGTTACACAAAGGCTTCGGAGTATGGATTCACCGAAGTTAAGAAGTATGAGTTCAAGGGACAGCGGGTATTCAATGCTGGCGAGTATGTTGCATTTACCGGAACGCATTGCGATCATATTGTGATCCCGGAACCGATCCGGACTGTTTTTTTCGATGCTCTTAAGAATGCGGTTACAGAAGCCGGAGACAGGATCGTATTCAACGATACGTATGTGCTCTATATTACGAAGAAGCCGGAAAACCAGCCCGGACAAGCAGAATGATTCAGAGGACAGATAATGAGATAATATTTTCCAATAGAGATTGATGATCGAATGAAAGATGAAAAACTACTGCCGAGGTCTTGTAAACTAACGGCAGTAGTTTTTGCTGTGTTTGATATATTTTACTGAACCAAATACGATATTATGACAATATTTAAGTGTAAGGGTCAGGGGAGGCTCAAACCTTAAGGACGTCCAAATATATAAGGAAGGGGCAGAAGTAATGACAAATGATGAACTCTCGCAGTGTTTGGATTCCTGCGGAGATGCTGTTTACGGGTTCTGTCTGTATCTAACCGGGAGCAGGATGAAAGCAGACGATCTGTATCAGGACACGTTCCTGACTGCGCTTGAAAAAGCGGACAAGATATCCATTGACGATAATCCGGGAAGCTACCTGATGGGCATATCGCATACCTATAAGTCTTTATTATGCAGGAGAAAAGTCAGTGAAAGAAATAGCGGATATCATGAAGATACCGCAGGGAACCGTGAAAAGAAGGCTGTTCCAAGCAAGAAAGATTCTACGGAAAATGATGGAGGATGCAGGATATGACAGATGAGAGGATAAATGAATTACTGCAAGAAACCCTTACGGCAAAACCGGAAGAATTCCTGAATCAAAGGATTAAGAACAGGATCATGGCTGAAGGAGCCGGAAAGGAAAATAAAATGAAGAAATTTAAGATGAAAAGAACGATAGTAATAGCAGCGGCGTTCTGTTTACTTTTTGGTACGGTTGTAGTTGCATCGACCGGGATCATGTATTCCGTGTCACACTCGGTAAGGGGAGAATACACCGATTACAGCGATCTTGCCAAGGCCGAAGAACGGGCAGGTATCAGTTTGAAGGTACCGGAAAGTTTTACAAACGGATATGGTTTCGAAGAGGCAAGCGTCGTCGAAAGTGAAGATCGCGGAGAAAATGATGAAGTTATCGACACATATAAGCAGATCATGACTGCTTATACAAAGTCCGGTGAGGAGAAGATCGCAGTATATGCTACACCGGAACAGTTTTTCGAGGTAGGAGAGCCTGAAGGGGCTGATAATATAACACAGATAGATGGGATAGATGTGTTTTACTTCGTGACTACTTATAAGAGTGTTCCGGCTGACTATGAACTAACAGAAGAAGATATCAGAAGGCAAGAGGAAGAAGGACTTCAGCTTGGTATAGGTGCTGCTGAAGTATCCGAAAAGCAGGTTTGTAATTGTATGTGGATACAGGACGGAGTCGGATATGATATGCTTTGTATGGATTCAGTGATCCCATCGGAAACAATGTTTGATATGGCAGGGGAGATCATTGGGCGGAAATAAAGAAGAATAAGTGTTTTTCATTGATGTCGTAAAAGGTATTGATGACCGGGAAGGCAGTCACGATCATATACAGGAACAAAGAGAACTTGAGATGACGGCAAAAATGTTGTTTGGATAGAGTATATTTTGTTATGATACATATGGAGCGTTAGAGGAAGAAACCATCATGACGGAGAGAATATGCACTATATAGAAGCCAAAGGAATACTGACTGCCAATGGCGGCCGTCACGGTATGAATATATATCGCGGATGCAGTCATGGCTGTATATACTGTGACAGCAGGAGCCGTTGTTATCATTTCACCCATCCCTTTGAGGATATAGAAGTTAAGCAAAATGCACCGGAGCTGCTTGAAAAGGCACTGAGGTCAAAAAGACGGAAGTGCATGATAGGGACCGGTGCAATGTCGGACCCGTATATGCATATAGAGAAAGACCTATGTCTTACAAGACAGTGTCTTAAGATCATCCTGCAATATGGATTCGGTGCTGCGATACAGACAAAATCAGACCTTATTCTCAGGGATATCGATCTGCTGGAGGAAATAAACCGATCCGCAAAATGTGTGGTCCAGATGACGCTAACAACCTATGATGATGACCTGTGCAGTATATTGGAGCCGCATGTCTGTAATACAAAACGTCGTATAGAAGTGCTTAATGAGATGAACAAAAGAGGCATTCCTACGATCGTATGGATCACACCGATCCTGCCGTTCATTAATGATACAGCGGAAAACATTTCTTCTATATTAAATGAGTGTGTTCGTGTCGGGGTAAAGGGTATCATAGATTTTGGTATGGGACTGACACTAAGAGAAGGCGACCGGGAATACTATTATGAAGCACTTGATAAGCATTTTCCGGGAATGAAGGAGAGGTATATTAAACAATACGGAAATTCATATGAACTCCCAAGCCCAAATGCACGTGATCTGACAGAGATATTTAAAAAAATCTGTAAGGAAAACAGAATTATGTCAGATCCTGAGGATTGCTTCCGTTATTTGAATGACCTTCCGGAGAAATATACGCAGATGAGTATATTTGACCTGTGATACCTATACCGTTGAATTAATAAATCCTTCTATCAGGCTGTTTACCTTTTCAGGTGCATCAGTATTGGAATTATGACCCGCATTTATTATCCACTCGATCGGAATGCCGGTCTTCTTATGCCACGCCTTATTGTAGCGGATACAGGAGCCGGCATGGTCCTTTTCTCCACATATAAGAAGGGCCGGACACTTTATTTCATATGGAAGATCAGCTTCCATCGCTTCTGCAAGTATCCTGAAACCATGTCCGGAGAGTTTTGCATACCTCTCCTGATCTCCGTCATAACCCATCATTATCTCATGCATCAGTTTTCTGCCGTATTCCGATGTTGCAACCCCATTACATCCTGTCCTTAAAAGAGACTTCCAGGGATAATGACGATAAACAGGCTCCATTCTCTTTAACAGCCATATTTCGACGGCAGTAACATATTCACGCTGCAGGGGTGCTGAATCTATTGAAACAAATCCCGTAAGTTTATCGGGGAAAAGCTGTGCGTAAGCCTGTCCCACATATCCTCCCATGGATTGGCCGATAATGACCGGTTTATTGAAGCCTTCCCGGGTCAGTATCTCATCAAGCCATTTGGCTTTATCCATCAGACAGAAGTTGAATTCAAACGGCCATGAAGAAGCATGTCCGGGTGCATCCCAGACAAAGACAGGATATTTTCCTTCAAAATATTCCATTTGTTTGTCAAAAAGCCTGTGGTCTGCGGTAAGTCCCGGCAGAAAAACCAATTGGGGTATATTCCTGTCTGCATTATCATTGATCCAATAGTGAATATCACCACATTTTGTCATATATATGCGTTCAACCATTATGGATGCTCCCGTTACTGTCTGATAAAGAAACTGTTTTTAATACGACTGATTTTACTGCAAACGCCTGATATTATCAATATATTGATCTTTGCCCTGTAAGGGTGTATGGGTTGCTGCTGACAAGAGGATATCAAAATGTCTGTCAGTATGGTATGATGTTGCATTATGAAGCTGATAAAAAAGTTTATCCCTTATTACAAACCATATATGGGTGTGTTCTTCCTTGACCTGCTGTGTGCAAGCATCCTGTCGATCATAGACCTTGCATTTCCGCAGTTTTTAAGGATTCTGCGTACTACCCTGTTTCTTGAATCATCTGAGAAGATACTTAAGAGTCTCGGACTTATTGCGATCGCACTCATCGCTATGTATGCGATACGAACCCTGTGCAGGTGGTACGTAACCTACCAGGGCCATATGATGGGTGCGCGCATGGAGTCGGGAATGCGCCATGACCTGTTTGAGAAGTTCGAGGCCTTTTCCTTTTCCTATTATGATACCCATAATACCGGTGAGATGATGTCCAAGTTAATATCAGACCTTTTTGATATATCCGAACTTGCACATCACGGTCCGGAGAACATATTCATTTCCGTGGTCAAGCTTATAGGGTCCTTTATCCTGCTCATGCGGATAAACATACCTATGACACTGTGCCTTGCCTTTGTCGCATTATGCATGGCCGTATTTTCCGTTAAGCAGAATAAGCGCATGCGGGCGACTTTTACAGATAACAGACGTAAGATCGCAGGCATCAATTCATCCCTTCAGGATACCCTCGGAGGTATCAGGGTGGTAAAATCATTCGTCGGCGAGAAGGTGGAGCAGGACAAGTTCGATAAGAGCAACCTTGCCTTCCTTGATTCCAAGCAGGCCAATTATAAGCAGATGGCCCTTTTCCATTCGGGCAACAATTTTTTTGAGGGCATGATGTTTGTAACCGTGCTTGTTGCAGGCGGATTCTTCATTGCAAAGGGTGCGATAACAGGGGAGGACCTTGCAATTTATGCCCTGTACATCAATATTTTTATCAATCCTGTAAATGTGTTGGTCGAGTTCACTGAGCAGCTGCAGAAGGGACTTGCAGGATTTGAACGTTTTACGGAAGTAATAGAGACAATGCCTGAGATTGTGGATAAGCCTGATGCCGGAGAACTTAAGGACGTCATCGGCATTATTGATTATGAAGATGTAAGCTTTTCCTATGAGGATGAAGAATCGGTCCTTACGCATATAGACCTTCATATTGATGCCGGCAGATCCGTGGCAATAGTAGGTCCTTCAGGCGGCGGCAAGACGACTCTATGCTCCCTGCTTCCGAGGTTTTATGATGTAACGGGAGGAAGCGTAAAGATCGACGGAACGGATGTAAGGGATGTAACACAGCAGTCTCTTAGGTCCTTTATTGGCATTGTCCAGCAGGATGTCTATCTCTTTAACGGTACCATACGGGATAATATCGCATACGGTAAGCGGGATGCTTCAATGGACGAGATAATCGATGCCGCAAGGAATGCCGATCTGCTTGATTTTATAGAAGGTCTGCCAAACGGTTTTGATACGCAGGTCGGAGAACGGGGGACCAGGCTTTCGGGCGGCCAGAAACAGCGTATCGCAATAGCAAGGGTGTTTCTTAAGAACCCACCGATACTTATACTTGATGAAGCAACGAGTGCTCTTGATAACGAAAGTGAGCGCTATATCCAGGACAGCCTTGACAGGCTGGCCCAGGGACGTACAACGATCACAATAGCACACAGGCTCTCAACCATCCTTGGTGCCGATGAGATAATTGTCCTTGATGATGAGGGCATTAAAGAACGCGGCAGCCACAAGGAACTTATAAAGCTCGGTGGTCTGTATGAGAAATACTACCGTATGCAGCTTAGTGCCATCTAGATATGAAAACACTTCTCGATGGCATGATGTTCTCCAAGGACCAGCATGGTTTTATCCTCTGAA